>CABYIF010000001.1 GCA_902518985.1 uncultured Alphaproteobacteria bacterium
AATCTGTATAAACGTCAAATCCATTACTATTTTTATAAATAATAAGTGGTTGGTCTGATCGATACAGCTTATTTAAATATTCGTTATTGTTCAGCACTGAATTCTATTATATTTAGGATAGATAAATGAAAAGTACTTTTACAAAAATATGCTTTATTTTCCTATCTTTCATAATTTCATTTGGTGCCTATGGTCATGGAACCATAATTTTTCCCAATGTTGAGCATGGTGATGGTTTCATCGATGTCAAAATATATGACTCAAAAGACAGTTTTTTGGATGAAAGTCTAGCTATTGAAAGTGTCAGAAAAAGAGTAAAAAAAGGTGAGGTTGTTGTACCTTTAAGTAAAATACATGAGGGAAAAATAGCAATTGTTGCTTATCATGATGAAGACTCTGATGGAAAGCTCAAAACTGGATTATTCTGGCGTCCCAAAGAAGGTTTTGCTTTTAGTAATAATTACCGGCCTAAAGGTCCGCCTTCATTTGAAAAAGCCGCAATAGTTTTAGTTCACGGCGAACCCGTGGTAATAGAACTTAATTATTAAAAAATATTATTAGATAAATGTCATTACAGTTACAAAACACATTAAGTGGAAAAAAAGAAATTTTTAAACCTGTTGATCCATCCCATGTGAGGATCTATGCGTGTGGTCCAACTGTATACAACTATGCTCATATTGGCAATGCACGAATGGCAGTTGTTAATGATTTACTGGTTCGCGTTTTAAAAACACAATTTAATAAAGTAACCTATGTTTCAAACATAACTGATATAGATGATAAAATTATAGAAGCATCAAAAGAAACTGGGGAAGAAATTAATGTCATAACCTCAAAGTACACTGATATTTACAATAATGACATGAGTGCACTAGGTGTAAAATTACCTGATATACAACCAAGAGCAACTGATCATATTAAAGAAATGATTGATTTAATCCAAAAATTAATTGATGCAAACAAAGCTTATGAGAAAGATGGTCATGTACTATTCCACGTGCCAAGTTTTGAAAATTATGGAATTCTTTCTAAAAGAAATAGAGATGAACAAATAGCTGGAAGCAGAGTTGAAGTTGCTCCTTTTAAAAAAGATCCTGCTGATTTTGTTTTATGGAAACCATCTCCATCACCTCTTCCTGGATGGGACTCACCGTGGGGTTTTGGCAGACCAGGTTGGCACCTAGAATGTTCTGTGATGTCAGAAATATCGTTAGGTTTACCATTTGATATTCATAGTGGTGGAATTGATTTAGTTTTTCCTCATCATGAAAATGAGATAGCACAAACATGTTCAATATCTAAGCATAAAGATCCAAAAGATTTTGCTTCATTTTGGTTTCATAATGGCTTTGTAAATGTTGAAGGTGAAAAAATGTCTAAATCAATTGGTAATATTAGACTAGTTCATGAACTAAATAAAAAATACAAAGGAGAAGTTTTACGTTTAACATTATTATCTGCACATTATAAACAACCATTAAATTGGACAGAAGATATCATTGAACAAAATAGCAAAATGATTGATAGACTTTATAGAGTTCTATTAGAACTATCAGAAGTTAAGATAAATTCTAAATTACCTTCTCAGTTTATTATGGAGTCATTTTATGAAGATTTAAATACGCCTAAAGTAATTGCACAGCTTAATGAAGAAGCAAATGATGTCTCATCTGCGTCTGATGAAAGAAAAGTGGAGATTAAAAATAATCTCATTTCTGCTGGTAAAATATTAGGTATTCTTGAAGATGATCCAAGAAATTGGTTGGGCTATAATCAAAAAAATACAGAAAATGCTGAAGAAATTGAAAGGTTGATAAATGAACGTAATGAAGCTAGACGAACGAGAAACTTTAATTTGGCAGATACTATTAGAGACACATTAAAAGATAAAGGCATAGAAATAGAAGATACTGATAAAGGAACGATTTGGCGGAAATCTAGATGAGTGAAAAAATAATAATTACATTTCCAGATGGAAATAAAAAGGAAGTCGATAAGGGAATAAACGGTCTTGAATTGGCTTCACAAATTTCTAAATCTCTTGCCAAAGAGTCAGTTGCTATAAAAATTAATAATGAAATAAAAGATATTAGTTTGCCAATTAATAGTGACGCATCTGTGGCAATTTTAAAAAGAGATAGTGAAGAAACACTTGAATTAATTCGACACGATTGTGCTCACGTAATGGCAGAGGCTGTTCAAGAATTATTTTCTGAAACACAAGTTACTATTGGTCCAGCTATTGAAAATGGTTTTTATTATGATTTCGCAAGAGATGAACCCTTTACTCTTGCTGATCTTCCAAAAATTGAAAAGAAGATGCATGAAATAATACAAAGAAATAAAAATTTTATTAGAGAAGTGTGGTCTAAAGAAGAGTCAATCAAACATTTTAAAGATAAGGGCGAGAACTACAAAGTTGAATTAATAAATGATCTACCCGATAGTGAGGAAATTAGTATTTACAAACAAGGTGATTGGCTAGACTTATGCCGAGGCCCTCACATGGTTTCCACAAAACAGATTGGTAAAGCATTTAAATTAATGAAAGTTGCAGGTGCTTACTGGCGAGGAGACTCATCAAATGCAATGCTCACAAGAATTTATGGTACAGCTTGGGCAACAGAAAAGGATCTTGAACAACACCTACTACAAATTGAAGAAGCAGAAAAAAGAGATCACCGCAAACTTGGAAGAGAAATGGATTTATTCCATTTTCAGGAAGAGGCTCCTGGAGCTGTATTTTGGCACCCTAAGGGTTGGACATTATTCCAATCCTTAATAAATTATATGCGAAACAGACAAGACAAAGCAGGTTATGTAGAAACTAATACTCCTGACATGATGGATAAGTCTCTATGGGAAACCTCTGGTCATTGGGACAAGTTTAGTGACATGATGTTTAGAACTGAAGCAAAGGATGATAAAATTTATGCTGTTAAACCGATGAATTGTCCCGGTGCTGTAGAAATTTTTAAACAAGGATTAAAAAGTTACCGAGATCTTCCATTTTTATTATCTGAATTTGGGAAAGTTCATCGTTATGAACCATCAGGCGCTCTTCATGGGTTAATGCGTGTTCGAGCATTTACACAAGATGATGCACATATATTCTGTACAGAAGATCAAATTACACAAGAAAGTAAAATAGTATGTGATTTAATACTTAGTATTTATAAAGATTTTGGTTTTGAAAATGTTAAAATTAAATTTTCTGACAGACCAGAAAAACGTGTTGGGGATGATGCTGTTTGGGACAAGTCTGAAGCTGCGTTAAAACAAGCTATGGAAGCAACAGGGCTTGAGTATACTTTTAACCCAGGGGAAGGTGCATTTTACGGTCCAAAATTAGAATTTGTTTTAAGAGATGCAATTGGAAGAGATTGGCAGTGTGGAACATTGCAAGTAGATTTAAACTTACCGGGCAGACTAGGTGCTAAATATATTGGTGAGGATGGTAATAAAAAAACTCCAGTTATGCTTCACAGAGCTCTATTTGGATCACTTGAAAGATTCACAGGTATACTTATTGAACATTATGCTGGTCATCTTCCACTATGGCTTTCACCAATACAAGTAATGATAGCAACAATTACATCTGATACAGATGACTATGCTCTTGAAGTTAAAAATGAATTAATAAAAAAAGGCATTAAGGCTGAGGTAGATTTAAGAAATGAAAAAATTGGTTATAAGATTCGTGAACATAGTAATAGTAAAGTCCCCATAATTATAGCAGTTGGAAAAAAAGAATCTCAAGAAAAGACAGTTTCGGTTAGAAGAATAGGGTCTTCTAAGACAAATACCTTTAAATTAGATGAAATAGTTACTACTTTAACTAATGAGGTTAAATCACCAATAGAATAGATTATGAGTAATATACAAGGTAAATTTCCAAACACTAGGCTTAGACGTAATAGAATGAAAGAGTTTTCACGTAGGTTAGTTGCAGAAAATAATCTTAGTACTGACGATTTAATTTTACCCTTGTTTGTTTGTGAAGGTAATAATGTTGAAGACCCTATTAAATCTATGCCGGGTGTTAGTAGATATTCTATTGATAAACTTTTAAATAAAGTTGAAGAGGCAGTAAGATTTTCAATTCCTGCTATAGCCATATTTCCCCAAATAGAACCTAGTCTTAAAAATGCAGAGGGTAGCCTAGCTTATGATGAAAAAAATTTAGTTTGCAGATCTATCAAAAATATTAAAAAAGAATTTTCAGGTATTGGAATTATTTGTGATGTAGCTCTTGATCCATTTACCGATCATGGACATGATGGGTTAGTAATAAATGATATAATTGATAACGATAAAACATTAGACATACTCGAAAAACAGGCATTGGTTCAAGTTCATGCCGGTTGTGATGTAATTGCACCATCTGATATGATGGATGGTCGTGTTGGAAGAATTAGAAAAGTTTTAGATAGTAATAGTTTTCAAGATACACTTATTTTATCTTATGCTGCAAAATATGCATCTGCATTTTATGGCCCATTTAGAGATGCTATCGGCTCTGGTGCAAAATTAGGTAAGGATGGTAAATTAACATATCAGATGGATCCATCAAATAGTGATGAAGCACTAAGAGAAGTAGCTTTGGATATTAATGAAGGAGCAGATATGGTTATGGTCAAACCAGGTATGCCTTACTTAGATATAATTTCTAAAATTAAATCAGAGTTTAAAGTACCAACATTTGCTTATCAAGTATCTGGGGAATATTCTATGATTAAGGAGTCAATAAATAAAGGTTGGTTAAGTGAAAAAGTAATTATGGAGTCTCTTTTGTCTTTTAAAAGAGCAGGGGCGAATGGTATACTTACTTACTTTGCTTTAGAAATAGCTAAGAAACTTAAAGATGAGTAACGTTGAATTTGAAAAAAGAAAATCGATAGAGCAAGTTGAGGAATCAACTGAACTCGCTCCAAAGTTTGATGAAAATGGTCTTATACCTGTTGTAACAACCAATTTTTCTTCAGGTGAGGTATTAATGCAAGGGTACATGAATGAAGAAGCTCTTAAAAAAACAATTAGTTTAGGAGAAGCAGTATACTTCTCTAGAAGCAGACAAAAGCTTTGGCACAAGGGAAAAACAAGTGGCCTAATTCAAAAAATAAAAGAAATAAGAATTGATGATGATCAAGACTGTGTTTGGTTGAGAGTTGATGTTAAAGGTGGAGCTAGTTGTCATGTAGGTTATAGATCGTGTTTTTATAGAAGTATACCAATGGATAATAATAAAGCAAAAGTTGTGCTTAAGTTTGAGGAAGGTGAAAAAGTATTTGACCCTAATGAGATTTATGGAGATGCTCCTAATCCAACTAAATTATAGTATTTACAAAAATTAATTTAAGAATAAAGGTTCTAATTGATGGATGATAAACTTAAATTTATTGAAACTAGTAAGCTTCCAACAGATATTGGTGAATTTACAGTTCACGCATTTACTGATGAAGTAGAAAAAAAAGATCATCTCGCTATTTGTATGGGTGACTTATTAACTAATGATCCGGTTCTATCAAGAATTCATTCACAATGTATAACTGGTGAATCCTTTTTTAGTATGAGGTGTGATTGTAGATTTCAATTAACAGAGTCCTTAAAACAAATTGCCAATGTTGGAAGAGGTGTTGTCTTTTATCTTCAGCAAGAAGGAAGAGGTATTGGACTATCAAACAAAATCAAAGCTTATAGTTTGCAAGATAAGGGCTTGGACACTGTTGAAGCAAATCATCAATTAGGATTTAAAGAAGATGAACGAACATATGAAACTGTATCAGAGATGATAAAATTTTTAGCAATCAAGAAAATTGACCTAATGACAAATAATCCAAAAAAAATTAAAGCTTTAAAAGATATGGGTGTGGAAGTAAATCAGAGGATTCCAATCTCATCTGATACGAATAAGTACAATGAAAAATATATTTCTACTAAAATTAATAAATTAGGTCATTTAATATAAGTGGAAGACGCAGATACTCTAATAAAACAAATGAATATGATTAGCCACCCTGAGGGTGGTCATTATGTTGAAGTACTTAAAAATGATCATGTAAGTCAAATCTATTATCTTTTGAAAAAAAATGAAAAGTCACATTGGCATCGTTTAAAGAAAAATGAAATCTTACATTTTTATTTAGGGAAACCATTAGAAGTGTTTACCTCTCTTGACGGTATAGATTACAGTTCGTCGTCTCTAGGATTAAACAACAACTTTATATTTACAGTCCATTCAAATACTTGGTTTGCAATGAGATCTACAGGTTCCTTTAGTTTAATTGGTTGTACTGTTGCACCAGCATTTGATTTTAAAGATTTTGAACTTGCCCCTAAGGGGTGGAATCCCAAAAAATTTAAAATTGAGTTATAATTTTTACTTTGCTTTAATTTAATTTCTTTATATATTAACATTATAAAACGGAGGTTTTTAATGGATGCAGAAAGTAAATGCCCTGTAATGCATGGAGCAATTACAAAGAATATGGGGGAAGGTACATCAAATCGTGAGTGGTGGCCAAATCAATTAAATTTAAACATACTTCATCAACATGATCGTAAATCTGATCCTATGGAAGCGGGTTTCAATTACAGAGAAGAATTTAAAAAATTAGATTATACTGCATTAAAAAAAGATCTTCATAACTTAATGACAGATTCTCAAGAATGGTGGCCAGCTGATTATGGTCATTATGGAGGTTTTTTTATTCGAATGACATGGCATGCTGCCGGAACTTATAGAACCGGTGATGGCCGAGGTGGTGGCGGAACAGGGGCTCAACGTTTTGCCCCATTAAACAGTTGGCCGGATAATGGTAACTTAGATAAAGCAAGAAGACTTCTTTGGCCCATTAAGAAAAAATATGGAAATAAAATTAGTTGGGCTGATTTATTTATTTTAACTGGTAACGTTGCAATTGAGTCTATGGGTGGCAAAACTTTTGGTTTCAGTGGTGGACGACCAGACATTTGGGCACCAGAAGAAGATATTTACTGGGGTGTAGAAGAGGAATGGCTTCAAAATAAAAGGTATACTGGTGATAGAATCTTAGACAATCCACTTGCAGCCGTACAAATGGGATTAATTTATGTAAACCCTGAAGGGCCAGATGGAAAAGCTGATCCACTTGCAAGTGCAAAAGATATAAGAGAAACTTTTGCAAGAATGGCAATGAATGATACTGAAACAGTTGCACTTACTGCCGGAGGACATACCTTTGGTAAAGCACATGGTGCAGGCGATCCTGCTCTAGTTGGTGCAGAACCAGAAGGTGCGCCTATAGAGCAAATGGGTTTAGGATGGAATAACTTACATGGCTCAGGTGTTGGTCGTGATACAACAACAAGTGGAATAGAAGGTGCTTGGACGACAAATCCAACTCAGTGGGATAATGGATATTTTGATATGCTTCTTGGTTACGAATGGAAACTCGTTAAAAGTCCAGCGGGTGCACAAATCTGGCATGCAATTGATCAAAAAGAAGAACACATGGCTCCTCAAGTTGATGATCCATCAACAAAAGTTCCAACAATGATGACAACAGCAGATATGGCAATGCGTGAAGATCCTGAATACAGAAAAGTTTCAGAAAAATTTCATAAAGACCCAGAATATTTTGCTGACCAGTTTGCAAGAGCTTGGTTTAAACTTCTTCATAGAGATATGGGTCCAAGAACAAGATACATGGGGCCTGAAGTTCCTGAAGAAGAATTGATCTGGCAAGATCCTGTACCTCAAGGTCACTCAAATTATAAAGTTGAAGCAGTAAAAGCTAAAATTTTGAGTAGTAGTTTAACTACTCAAGAAATGGTTGAAACTGCTTGGGCGAGTGCTTCAACTTTCAGAGGATCAGATATGAGAGGTGGAGCGAATGGTGCAAGAATTAGACTTGCTCCTCAAAAAGATTGGGAAGTTAATAAACCTGAACAATTAAAAAAAGTTCTTGATATTCTTGAACCTATTGCAAAAGAAACAGGAGCTTCAATAGCTGATGTAATCGTTCTAGCAGGTAATGTAGGTGTAGAACAAGCAACTGGAATGGAGGTTCCTTTTACACCAGGTAGAGGTGATACCACTCAGGAGAAAACTGATATTGATTCTTTTGGTGTTCTTGAACCTGAAGCAGATGCATTTCGTAATTATTTAAAAATGAATTACGATGTTACAGCTGAGGAACTAATGTTGGATAAAGCACAGCTTCTTGGGTTAACAGCTCCTGAAATGACTGTACTTATTGGCGGTATGAGGTCCATGGGTATTAGCTCAGATCAAAGAGGATTATTTGTTGATACAAAAGGAAAGTTAACAAATGATTTCTTTGATAAGCTATTAGATATGGGGGTTAGTTGGAAACCAACCGGTAGCAATTCATATGAAGCCACTGATAAAATTACGGGTGAAAAAGTGAGAACTGCATCTAGAGTAGATCTTGTTTTTGGATCTAATTCTCAATTAAGAGCTATAGCAGAGCTTTATGCAAGTGATGACAGTGAAGAAAAAATGAAGAAAGATTTCATTCAAGCTTGGAACAAAGTTATGAATGCTGACCGGTTTGATTTAGAAAAATAAATTAAATTTTAAGAGCGGGTTCAACCCGCTCTATCTTAATAATTGTTCTCAATATCCTCAATAAGTTGCTTTGCAAATTTTTTAGACATGCCCCTATATTTTAGAGCTTTGATATCATCTAAATTACTTTTATCATTACCAACAATCACAAAACCTAACATTTTTCCTGTCTTGTGAGGTGAGCAGATATAAGCGTATATTCCAGGAACAGTAAATGTGTACTCAGCATCTTGACTAATTGCAGATTTAAATTCTCCAACGCCTTCTGGAAAGCCCCCTACCATAAATTCAACGTTATGACTTTTTTCTACTGACTTCCAAATTACAGTATCTCCCTCATCAATTGATACAATTAATGGCTCATATCGTTGATTCTTTTTTTCACCATTGAAGTTAGTCCACATCTCAACCTCAACAGTTTTTGCAGAAAGTTGAGTTGCAGGTATTAAAAATAAAAAAATAAATAATAAAAATCTCATTTTTATTTTGGCATATTTGTAGCACCAGTTTCTAATGATACAATTTTACCATTTTCTATTTTAAAAACAGACATTACAGCTTGTGTGTTGCCATCATTAAAAGTTACAAATGAATGATGAACTGCTATTTCATCATTTTCATATACAATTCTATCTTTATCAGAATTTATATCACCAGACATAGCCCAACTAACAACATCAGATTTTGATAAAACATTTCCAGATGCATGCATTGTGAATTTAAAATCATCATGTATGATGTCATTCATTTCAGCTTCATTTTTTTCTTTCATCGCTTTTTGGTATCTTTCCATTAAAGTCATATTTTCTCCTATGTTAATTGTTATATATATTTGTTTATCTAAATTAATACTTAATTATCTTTCCTTAATATAAGGTTGTCCAATTGCGTTAGGTGCAATTGCTTTTCCAACAAAACCAGCAAGCAACACAACGGTTAAGACATAAGGTAATGCTTGAATTAATTGAACAGGTATTTCTCCGATGGCAGGTAATTCAACTCCTTGGAGTCTAATTTGAAGTGCATCTGTGAATCCAAAAAGTAAACAAGCAATTAGTGCAGTTTTAGGATGCCACTTTCCAAAAATCATTGCTGCTAGAGCTAAGTATCCTCTTCCTGCTGACATCTCTCTAAAGAAGTTGGCGTTAACAGCAGTTGATAAGTGAGCACCAGCAAAAGCAATTAAGACACCGTTGATTGCCAAAGCTTTATATCTCATTGCAAAAACATTAATACCTGCTGTATCAACAGCACTTGGATTTTCACCAACTGCTCTTAATCTTAAACCAAAACTTGTTTTAAATACAACCCAGAATACTAGTGGGACTGTAAGATATGCTAAATACACAAAGACGTAATGACCGCTTAATATATCACTATATATTGTTCCTACTATTGGTACATCTCTTAAACTTTCAGCAAAAGGTAAGTTTACTTCTAAAAAACGCTGATCTTCTGTAAGTGTTGGAGTTAAACCAGCTTGTCCAAACCAGGCGGCTGCAAGAGCAGTGGTTAAACCGATGATTAAAATATTAATAGCAACACATGATACAACTTGATCACCTTTATAAGTAACAGAAGCAAAGCCGTGTAACATAGAAAGGCTTACACATGCAATAATGGCCAACAATAAACCGAGCCATGGATTTCCTAAAAAGTATGAACCTACTGCAGCAACAAAAGCGGCCATTAGCATTTTACCTTCTAAACTAAAATCAATAACACCTGATCTTTCTGCAAATATACCTGCCATTGCTGCAAAAACTAATGGTGTTGAGATTCTTAAAGTAGAATTTATTAAAGATGCAATATCAGATAAAAATTCCATTATGCTTTTGCCTTTAAATTTAGTCTGTTAACAAAGAAGTTTTCAATTTGTGGTCTAAATAGGTTCTCTAATGCACCACTAAATAAAATTATTACACCTTGAACAGCAACAAACATATACCTAGTAATATTTGGCATATCAAAAGTAACTTCTGATCCACCTTGGTATAAAATTCCAAATAAAAATGCTGCCGGAAAAATTCCTATAGGATGGTTTCTGCCCATTAAAGCAACGGCAATTCCAGTAAAGCCGTATCCAGCAGGAAAACCTGCAACTATTTTATGATGAACCCCTAATATTTCATTAACGCCTAACAGTCCTGCCAAACCACCAGATATACACATTGCAATAATTATATTTTTATTAGGAGAAATTCCTGCATAGATTGCCGCTTGTGTATTGTGGCCAACAGCTCTCATTTCATAACCCCATCTTGTTTTCCAAACTAAGAACCAAACAAAAAATGATGCAGCAATTGCTAAAAGAAAAGAAATATTTAAAGGCGAATATCTAATCTTAACTCCAAAAAGAGCAGCAAAATCTTCAAAACTCGGAAACCATTGCTCCTCTGGTAAAGCAACAGTATGTGGCCCCATTTGTGTTGTGTCTCTTATTACATCAACAAGTAGAAATACCATTAAAGATGCGGCTATAAAGTTAAACATTATTGTAGTTATAACAACATGACTACCTCTTGTTGCTTGGAGATATGCTGGAATAAAAGCCCAAGCTGCACCAAAAACTACAGCACCACCAACAGCCAATAACCATACTATTGGAACAGGTAGAAAACTAAAATTTATAGCAACTAAAAAAACACCAAGACCACCAATGTAAGCTTGGCCTTCACCGCCTATGTTAAAAAGTCTACAATGAAATGCAACGGCAAATGCTAAACCAGTAAAAATAAAATTTGTTGTATAATAAAGAGTGTAAGCAAAACCTTCAATATAACCAAAAGAACCATAGATGATTAAACGTACTGCTTCATAAGGATTTTCACCTGCTATAAATATAAACAGGCCCGAAACAAACAATGCTAATGTTAGATTAACGAGAGGGACAATGAGATTAGAAACCCACCAAGGAACTCTAGATTTATCTACTGTTGCCATTACACAACTCCTGCCATTAATAAGCCTAACTCACGGTCAGTAACATTTTTGTTTTCTTTCTCTCCAACTATCTTTCCATCAAACATAACAACAATTCTATCAGACAATGAAAGTACCTCATCCAACTCAACGGATACTAAAAGTATCGCAGCGCCTCTATCTCTCATGTCTATTAATCTTTGATGTATAAATTCAATAGCCCCTATGTCTACGCCTCTAGTTGGTTGACCAACTAATAATACTTTTGGTTTTTCATTAAGTTCTCTACTTAAGATTATTTTTTGTTGATTACCGCCTGAAAAATTAGAAGTAATTAGATTTGGTGATTGGGGTCTTACATCATACTCTTCCATTATTTTTTTAGAATGAGAAATTATATCTTTATGATTTAAAATTGATGACTTTGAAAATGGTTGTTGGTCATGATAACCAAATATAAGATTTTCATAAGCTTTAAAATCTGTAACTAATCCCATTCTTTGTCTGTCTTCAGGAACGTGTGCTAAACCTTTTTCTTTTAGTTGTCTTGGGTTGAGAAAATTTTGACTATCTGATACTTTTTTTTCATCCAAATATATTTCACCTGACTCAACTCTTCTAATTCCAGAAAGTGCTTCCAATAATTCTGTTTGACCGTTTCCTGTAACTCCTGCTAAACCTAAAATCTCTCCTGCACGAATTTCTAAGTTTACATTCTTAACTCTTGTGACATCTAAATCATCTTTAACTGTCAAATCTTCAACTTTAAACACAACATCGCCAGTTTTGAGTTCTGATTTATCAAGTCTTAATAATACACTTCTACCTACCATCATTTCAGCTAATTGTTCTTTGTTTGTATTTTCGGTTTTTGTATGGCCAACCATTTCCCCTTGGCGCATAACAGATACTTCACTTGTTAAGTCCATAATTTCAATTAATTTATGTGTGATTAAAACAATTGTTTTTCCTTCTTCATTAAGAGATCGTAATATCTTAAATAATTCATCAACTTCTTGAGGTGTCAGAACACCTGTTGGCTCGTCTAGTATAAGAATTTCTGCCCCTCTATAAAGTGACTTTAATATTTCAACTCTTTGACGAAACCCTACTGATAAATCTGATATTGTTGAATTCAAATCAATATTTAATTTGTAGGTATCACATAAATTTTTTAAATCTTTTTTTGCTTTTTCTAAATTTTTTCCAAATACTAATTCTCCTTCAAATCCCAAAATAATATTTTCCAGAACAGTAAAATTTTCTACCAACATAAAATGCTGGTGAACCATTCCAATCCCATTTATTATAGAGTCTTTGGGTGATCTGAGATTTATCTCTTTCCCATTAACTTTTATTGTTCCTGAATTTGCTTGATAAAGACCAAACACGATACTCATTAGTGTAGATTTTCCAGCACCATTTTCTCCAATTATTCCGTGTATTGTGCCTTTGTTAATTGTAAGATTAATATTCTTATTGGCGTGAACGTGGCCAAATGATTTATTGATGTTTGTTAACTCTAAGATTGGTGAGACCATAAAATTATTTAAATCTTAGGTCTCACCAAATTATTTATAATACTTTTATTATTCTTGTGACCAGTCAGCAACTTCCATTGAGCCGCTCACAATATCTGCTGCTGCTGCTGCAACTGCTGCTTCCATTTCAGAGGTTACCATACCATCTTCAGTAGCATAGCCAACCATACCTTCGGCTAATCCAAGAATATGAATTCCTGATTCAAAAGTACCTGCAGCTGTTTTTTCAGCTTGTTCAAAAATTGTTAAATCAAGTCTTTTTAACATAGAAGTAAGCATGTTACCTGGGTGCATCCAGTTTTGATTTGTATCAACACCAATACCCATTATTCCTGCATCAGCTGCCGCTTGAAGAACACCAATACCTGTTCCACCTGCTGCTTGATACACAACATCTGCACCGCCATCAATTTGTGCTTTTGTTAATTCAGCACCCTTTGTTGGGTTGTTCCATGCTTCTGGAGTTGATCCAGTCATGTTAGCCATAATGTTGATGTCAGGATTTACGTAAAGTGCACCTTGCTCATAGCCGCCTTGGAATTTTCTGATTAAAGGAATGTCCATTCCACCAACGAAACCTATTGTTCCGCTTTCAGAAGCCATCGCTGCAATCATACCAACTAGGAATGATCCTTCGTGCTCTTTATAACAAGCTTGATAGATATTACTTGCTGGATCGTCTACCCAACATACATCCACCGCAACAAAGTTTGTGTCAGGATAATCAGGAGCAACTGCTGCAACGGCATCAGCTTGAGCAAAACCCATTGCTACGATTAATGATGCACCTCTGTCTGCAATCTTACGCATACCTTGTTCAATTTGTGTATTGTTTGAAGCTTCAAATTCAACCATGCTCCAACCAAGTTCATTTTTAACTCTTTCAGCTGTTTTAAATGCTAATTCGTTAAATGATTTGTCAAACTTTCCTCCGGAGTCATATACGACTCCGATTTTGTTTGCAAACGCACTTGAAGAGAAGACAAGAGCGAAACAAACAAAAAAAATACTAAAAATTTTCTTCATACCAAAAATCCCCCTTAAATATGAATTATAGATATCCCATTGATAACATTTTTATTGTAAAATAAAATTAATTATAAAGTGAGATAGTGGATAAATAATAAGTTTTTTTATGGATTATATCAAGTTCCCATATACCGATCACCTGCGTCACCTAGACCGGGAACGATAAATTTATTTTTGTCCAGTCTGGAGTCAATACTGCAGGTGAAAATATGGATCCCTTTTTGTTTTTTTTGGATGTTTTTCAGTCCCTCTGGGGCAGCCAGCAGGGATATCAAGAAAATATCTTTAATATTTGCCCCCTTGTTTCTAACCAAATCAATCGCAGCAGTAGATGAATTTCCAGTAGCAAGCATAGGGTCTAAAATCAAAATTTTTTTATTCTTTATTTTTGGTAACTTGAATAAGTACTCAACAGGTTCATAAGTTTGTTCGTCTCTGTATAACCCTATATGACCTTTTTCTGCATCAGGTAGAAATTTAGAAAAGCCCTCTAGCAGGCCTAAGCCAGCTCTTAAAATAGGGACAAGTATTATTTGTTTAGACAAGAATATTCCATTTGTGTTTTTAAGCGGTGTTTGCACCTTAACCCTTTTATATGGAAGATGTTTTAAAACGTCTGCTGCAATTAAATAACTAGTTTCATTCATTGTTTGTCTAAAAACAGTATTTGAAGTTTTTTTATTTCTTAATATTGTTAGTTTATGTTGGACAAATGGAGATTTAATTACTGTAATCATTGAATATAACATATATACAAACCTACTAAAGAGCAATGCGGTTATTAACCTATTTTCTATTACTTATATTGATATCAAGCTGTACGACAATAGAGGTCACTAAAGAGGTTGTAAAAGTTAGTAATGTTGTAAAAGAAAAAGTTGGGGACCAATTTGAGAAAAAGAAAAAAGATATTGTTGAAGATAAGACTATTGTAGAAGAACAACAAATAATCACTGAAGAAAAAGAAGAGGAAAAAACGATAGTCAAAACACAACAAAAACTGGCTCAAATTAATTTTATAGGAAAAAAAATTAATGAAATACAAAATCAAATGGGAGAACCTAAGTTATCAAGATCTGATGGGTCTGTTCAAACATTAAGATATGATAGTAAATCTTGTAGACTTTTTCTTTTTTTTAATCTCAATTCAAATATAAAAAGAGTAGAGCATTTTGAGTTCAGAAATTATATGGGTGTGCTTCTCAATACTAAGCGATCATTAGAAACTTGTTATAGAGAGTACAAATTAATTAGTTAATTTCAACTAATAAATCTTTTGTCTCAACATTATCTCCTGAGCCAACTTTAACTGATTTAATTGTGCCGCTCTTTTCAGCATTAATGGTTGTTTCCATTTTCATTGCTTCAATTACTAACAGTTTGTCACCTTTAATAACTTTATTTCCAGGTTGTACAAATATTTTAGCAACTTGACCTGGTAGTGGAGACCCGACGTGATTATTATCACTATCATCAGCTTTAGTTCTTTGTGAAATATTTTTTGAAAATTCTTTATTTTCAATATCAATTGTTCTTGGCTGTCCGTTTATTTCAAAAAAAACAGAACATTTGCCGTTAGTGTTCACTTCACTTTTTGCTAAATATCTTAAAATTAAATTTTTTCCTTTGTCCATTTCTATTGTGTATTCTTTGTCTTGTTGCGGTCCATAAAAAAACAACTCGGTAGATAGAATAGAGGTATCACTAAACTCTTTATAGTGATCAATAAAATCTTTAAAAACTTTTGGATACATTAGATAAGATGCAAGATGATTCTGATTGATTTTCATTTCTATTTCTTTTTCTAGGTTTTCTCTTTCTTCATCTAAATTAATTGCTTCTAATATTTCACCTGGTCTTTTTGCTAGAGGCCTTACATCTCCCAAAACTTTTTTCTGAAGTTCTTTAGGAAATCCGCCGTGAGGAATTCCTATTTCTCCTTTAAAGAATTCAATTACAGACTTTGGAAACGAAATTTCTTTTTTTGGATTTATAATATCCTCTTTACTCAAATCATTGGCAATCATATATAAAGCCATATCACCAACAATTTTTGAAGAGGGTGTAACTTTCACAATATCCCCAAAGAGCTTATTTACTTCTGCATATGTATTAGCAACTAGACCCCACTTATCTGTTGTAATACCTAGAGATCTTGCCTGTTCTTTAAGATTTGTGAATTGTCCGCCTGGCATTTGATGTAAATAAACATCGGAGCTTCCACCTTTGAAATCAGTTTCGAAGGCCTGATAGTTTTGACGTACTTGCTCCCAATATAATGAGAGCGTACGAATACTCTCTTCATCAAGAAGAGGATCATGATTATTTTGTTTCATAATAGAGACTACTGAACCCAGCGCAGGTTGAGAAGTTAATCCGCTCATTGAATCTATTGCTAAATCGACAATGTCTACATTTTCTTCAATTGCCGCTAAAACTGATGCAGATGACGTTCCTGATGTATCGTGAGTATGAAAGTGAATTGGAAGATCTGTTTCATTTTTGATTTCTTTAACAAGAAGTTTGATTGCATTTGGTTTTGCAAGTCCAGCCATATCTTTTATAGCAATGATATTTGCCCCTGCGTTTTCTAAATCTTTAACAAGATCCAGATAGTATTTAAGTGTATATTTTTTTTCATTTGGGTCTGTAACATCATTGGTATAACAAATAGTTCCCTCACAAAGTTTATTTTGTTTACGAACTTCATCAATTGCAACTCTCATATTATCAATTAAGTTTAATGAATCAAAAACACGAAATACATCTATTCCAGACTCAGCGGATTGTTTTATAAAATATTTTACAACATTATCAGGGTAATTTTTATAACCCACAGCATTAGAACCTCTAAACAACATTTGCTTCAATAAATTTGGGGCCTTGGTATTCAATCTTGCTAGTCTATCCCAGGGATCTTCTTTTAAAAATCTCATTGAAGTATCAAACGTTGCTCCACCCCAACATTCAAGTGAAAACAAATTACTTAAATTTTGACTATAATATTCAGCAATGTTAATTATGTCATCAGTTCTCATTCTTGTTGCAAGTAACGATTGATGGGCATCTCTCATCGTAGTATCCGTTATCAAAGTGTAGGAATTATCTTTAATTTTTTTTGCAAATTTATCGGCTCCAAGATTTTTTAAATCTTCAACATAATTGTTATTTGAAATTTTATTTTTGCCACTTGGTATTTGAATTTCTGTAAATGAATTTTTATGATCTCTTCCAATTATATCAGTGTGACCATTAACTATTATGTTTCCTAAATAAGATACTATTTTTGATGCTCTATCTTTTTGGGGTTTATAATTATAAAGATCTTTGTTTGTATCAACAAAATTCGTATTGTAATTACCATCAACAAAGTTTTTATTATTTATAAGTGACTCAAGGAAAACAAGATTAGTTTTTACTCCCCTAATTCTAAACTCTCTTAAAGCTCTATCCATCCTCTTGATACAATCTTCTTGATTTTTAGCCCAAGTAGTAACCTTAACAAGTAAGGAGTCGTAGTAGGGAGTTATGATAGATCCTGCTGACGCATTAGCGGCATCAAGCCTTACTCCGAAACCTGCTGCAGAGCGATATGTCATTATTTTTCCATAATCAGGCATGAAATTATTAAGTGGATCCTCGGTGGTGACCCTACATTGGATGGCGTGACCATCCAAATGAATATTTTCTTGCTTTGGTAAAGCAGGATGATTTCCGACTTTCTCACCTTCCGCAATTTTTATTTGTGCTTTAACAATATCTATTCCTGTTACTTCTTCTGTAACAGTATGCTCAACTTGTATTCTT
Organism: uncultured Alphaproteobacteria bacterium; assembly: GCA_902518985.1. GTDB lineage: Bacteria > Pseudomonadota > Alphaproteobacteria > HIMB59 > CACPNW01. The sequence continues at coordinate 17,875 of CABYIF010000001.1, forward strand.
GGGTTAACTTCAATAAAATAAAATTCTGCATTTTTTTTATCAAATAAAAACTCAACTGTACCGGCACCAAAATAATTTACCTCTTTTGCGATCTTTATTGCAGCATCACAAATATTTTTTCTAGTTTTTTCTTTTAAAAAATGAGCGGGTGCTCTCTCTATAATTTTTTGATGCCTTCTTTGTAGGGAGCAATCTCTTTCATAAAGATGTAAAATATTTCCGTGCTTATCTCCTAATATCTGAACCTCAATATGTGCTGCATCTTCTAAAAATTTTTCAATAAATACCTCATCTTTACCAAATGCTTTTAGCGACTCACTTTGTGCCATAGTTATTTGGTCTATTAGCTCTTTGCTTGAATGCACAACTCGCATTCCTCTTCCACCACCGCCCCAACTTGCTTTGACAATTACAGGATAACCGATTTTCTCAACTTCTTTTTCAACTGTTTTTATATTTTCTTTTGAAACTAAAACGGAGGGTACAGTTTTAACATCGGCATCTTGTGCAACTTTTTTAGCTTCTGTTTTATTTCCAAATCTTCTTAATATTTCTTTGCTTGGACCAATAAAAGTAATATCGTTTTTTTCACACTGCTCAGCTAGTTCAGGGCTTTCAGATAAAAAACCGTATCCAGGATGAATAGCATCAACTTTTGCATCTTTTGCAATTTTTATTATTGAGTCGATATCTAAGTATGCTTGTATGGGTCCTTTGCCCTCACCAACTAAGTAGCTTTCATCAGTTTTAAAACGATGAATTGCAAAACGGTCTTCTTTTGAATAAATAGCTGCTGTTTTAATACCAGATTCTTCAGCAGCTCTAAAAATTCGAATAGCAATTTCACTTCTGTTTGCGGCTAGGATTTTACTAATCTTTTTCATAAGACCACCATTTTTATTATATGATATTTCTTAATATTTAATCGATCATCCATCTATATCTTCCTATCTTATTTAGCAAGAGATGTAGGCAAATTAGCCATTTTTTAAGGTTTGGAGGCCAATTTTTTCTCCTTAGTTTGAATAATTAATATCAATTTTAGGTATGTGCAAATATGTCCCTTTATCAGGTTAATATTTTTATAATAATGTGATTTTCTAATTATGAATGAAAACATAACTCCGTATCAAAGTTGCTCAAAATCTGTGTTTCTTATATTAGGAATAATACTTATGGGATGGAGCGCTCTATTCTCAATATTTCTAATCAGCCAAGGTGCGTGGCCTGTTTCAATTTTTTTAGGTGTTGAGTATTTACTGATTGTTTATTTAATTAAATTATATTTCAGAGAAAAAAATATTAAAGACGAAATTAGTATTAATGAGAAAGAGATTTCTATTAAAAAATTTAAAGGTGATAAATTATTAAATTCATCAACCTTTAATACTTATTGGTCAAAAATTTTTTTCACTAAACATAAAAATCAGTCAAAACTTTCTATAAGGGAATCAAATAAAGAAACTGAGGTGGCATCTTTCTTACATGCTGATCTTAAAGAGAGTTTGTATTTGAGAATCAAAAGACAACTAACTTACTATTAAGTAAATATTAAAATAAAAGATCGTTCATATTAAAGAAACCATTTTTCTTTTTTGAAATAAAAATAGCTGCTTCAATGGCTCCATCTACAAAAATTGATCTATTGTTAGCTTTGTGAACTAGATCAACCCTATCGTTAGTACCTATAAAGCTGACTGTATGTTCACCAGCAATCTCACCACCTCTCGTAACAGAAAAACCAATATCACCTTTTTTTCTAGATATTAGTTTTTTTGTTCGATCTAAAACTTTTGATTTATTTAATTTAGTTTTTCTTCCCTCAGCAGCATATTCACCTAAAGATAATGCTGTTCCTGAAGGTGCATCTTTTTTATGTTTGTGATGTGTTTCAGCAATTTCGATATCATAATCAGTATCTTTTAAAGCTGATGCAGTTTGTTGTACTAAATTAAACAATAAATTGACCCCTAAACTCATGTTGGAGGACATAAGTATTGGAATTTTTTTAGAATAATTTTTTACTTTCTTTTTTTGGGCATCTGTCATACCAGTTGTTCCTATAACGATAGCTGTTTTGTTCATTGATGCAATTTTTAGATTATCTAAAGTGGACTCAGGTGTTGTAAAGTCAATTACGACATTTGCTTCTTTAATTAATTGATCTGAATTAGCAGTTACCAGTTTTGAAGAATTTATACCCAAAACTTTATTTAGTGTTTTGTTTATATCTCTATGTTTTTTGTGTTCAAAACCTCCTACAAATTCTAAATTTTTATTTTGTAAAATTTGTTTAGAGATTTCCTGACCCATTCGGCCAAGACAACCCGCAACTGCTATTTTAATTTTTGTCATAAAAACTTCTTATACTTTGGTGATTGTAAGTTGAAAAGAAATTAAGTTAAATCTTCCCAGACTTCTTTTAATTTTGAGAAAAAACCTTGAGATTTTGGACTATGTTTCTTTGAGGTGCCGCCTTCATTTTCAAACTCTCTTAGAATATCTTTTTGTTTGCTAGTTAGGTTTACTGGTATTTCAACACTAGCCTGAACGTACATATCGCCTCTTCTGCTTTGTCGAAGTATACTCATTCCTTTACCACGTAGTCTAAATTGAGTTTCAGATTGTGTTCCTGACGGGATATTAAGTCTAGCTTTTTTTCCTTCTATTGTTGGTACTTCTATTTCGCCACCTAAAATAGCGGTAGTGATTGAAATTGGTATTTCACAAAATAGATTTTCTTCTTCTCTTTCAAAGAGTTTGTCTTTTTGAACTTCAACAAAAATATATAGATCTCCATTACCTGCACCTCTTTCACCAGGCTCTCCTTCACCAGATATTCGAATTCTTGTGCCTGTATCAACACCGGCTGGAATTGTAACAGAAATTGTTTTTTGTTTTTTTATATTTCCTGTTCCCGAGCATTTAAGACATGGGTTTTTTATACTTGATCCTTCACCACCGCATGTAGGGCATGGTCTTTCAATTGAAAAAAAGCCTTGTTGTGATCTAACCTTACCGGCACCTCCACAAGTGGAACAAGTACTTGGCCCAGATTTATCTGCACTTCCTGTAGCTGCACAAGTATCACAACCGACATAAGTTGGTATTCTTATTTGTGGTTTCTTTCCAGTAAAAGCTTCGAATAGTGAAACAGACATATTATAACGAAGATCGCTTCCTCTCTGAGGGCCTCTTCTTCTTGATGATTGTCCTCCGAAACCTCCACCAAAAAATTCTTCAAAAATATCAGAAAAACCGCCTGCAAAATCTCCAAACCCTTGCGCTCCACCCATTCCACCTTGTTTAAAAGCATCATGTCCATATTGATCGTAAGCTGATCTTTTTTCTGAGTCTTTTAAAATCTCATAAGCTGCGGCAGCTTCTTTAAATTTTCTTTCTGCAGTTTTATCATCCTTGTTACGATCAGGATGATATTTCATGGCTTGTTTTCTATAAGCTTTTTTTATTTCATCTTCACTGGCGTTTCGTTGAACGCCTAGTATCTCATAGAAATCTTTTTCAGCCACATCTCCTCCTTTTAAAAAATTATGGAGCGTTAATCTTTTTTATCTTCGTCTACTTCTTCAAATTCAGCATCAACAACCTTCTCATCTTTAGTATTATCAGCTGATGGTTCAGCGCCAGATGGATCAGGTTGTGGACCAGCACCTTGGGGGTTTTGTTTATAAATGGCTTCACCCATTTTTAAAGATGATTGAACAAGTGCTTCTGTTTTAGATTTTATAGCTTCTAAATCGTCGCCATCTTTTACTTTCTTGAGCTCTTCAATATCTTCTGTAATTTTATTTTTATCAGCTTCAGGAATTTTATCTCCATGTTCTTTTAAGTTCTTTTCAGTTTCATTAATTAAACTATCAGCGTGATTTCTGGTATCAACAGCCTCTCTTTTCTTCTTATCGGCCTCAGCATTTTCTTCTGCTTCTTTAACCATTTTTTCAATTTCTTCATCTGATAATCCACCAGAAGCCTGGATCTTGATTTGTTGTTCTTTACCAGTTGATTTATCTTTAGCCGAAACATTTACAATACCGTTTGCATCGATATCAAAAGTTACTTCAATTTGTGGCATTCCTCTTGCAGCAGGCGGGATGCCTACCAAGTCGAACTGACCAAGTAATTTGTTGTCAGCTGCCATTTCTCTTTCACCTTGAAAAACTCTAATGGTTACTGCACTTTGATTATCTTCAGCTGTTGAAAATACCTGGCTTTTCTTTGTTGGAATAGTTGTGTTTTTATCAATAAGTTTAGTGAATACGCCACCAAGTGTTTCGATTCCAAGTGATAATGGCGTAACATCAAGTAGTAGTACATCCTTAACATCACCTTGTAATACTCCTGCTTGTATAGCAGCTCCAGATGCAACAACTTCATCAGGGTTAACACCTTTGTTTGGATCTTTACCAAAAAAGTTTTTTACAATTTCATTTACTTTAGGCATTCTTGTCATACCACCAACTAAAATAACATCGTCAATCTCTGCTGCTTGAAGACCTGCATCTTTTAGTGCCATCTCACAAGGTTTTAAACTTTGATTTAAAAGCTCACCAACAATTGCTTCTAGTTTTGCTCTTGATAACTTTATTGTAAGATGCTTTGGTCCTGATTGATCTGCAGTTATAAATGGGAGGTTTACCTCTGTCTCTGTTGAGCTAGATAATTCAATTTTTGCTTTTTCTGCGGCCTCTTTTAATCTTTGTAGAGCGAGTTTGTCTGATCTTAAATCTATACCATTATCCTTTTTAAATTCATCGGCAAGGTAATCTATAATTTTTAAATCAAAATCTTCACCACCTAAATGTGTATCACCGTTTGTAGACTTTACTTCAAAAACTCCGTCTCCAATTTCTAAAATAGATATATCAAAAGTACCTCCACCTAAATCGTATACAGCTACGGTGCCTGTTTTCTTTTTATCTAATCCGTATGCAAGAGCTGCTGCCGTAGGTTCATTAATTATTCTAAGTACTTCTAAGCCAGCAATTTTTCCAGCATCTTTAGTTGCCTGTCTTTGGGCATCATTGAAATAAGCAGGTACTGTTATGACTGCTTGAGTTACGTTTTCATTAAGATATGACTCAGCAGTTTCTTTCATCTTTTGAAGGATGAAGGCGCTAACTTGACTTGGGCTATATTTTTCACCCCTTGACTCTACCCATGCATCACCATTATCACCTTTAACAATTTTGTATGGAACAAAGCCACTATCAGATTTTACATTTTGATCCTCATAAGTTCTTCCAATTAACCTTTTTATAGCAAATAAGGTATTCTCTGAATTGGTTACAGCTTGTCTTTTAGCAGATTGACCTACTAATTTTTCTTTGGTCTCTGTGAAGGCAACCATGGAAGGTGTTGTTCTTCCTCCTTCAGAATTTTCTATTACTTTTGCCTCTTTGCCATCCATTACTGCAACGCAAGAGTTGGTAGTACCTAAATCAATACCTATTACTTTCGCCATTTTAATCCTCTTTAGTTAATTTTTTGCTAATTAATTGTAGCTACAATGAATATGGGAAAAAACTTTAAAAATACAAGGATTGTCCTAATATATATTTTAAATAATTATATTTTCTGCCGTTTTTTTTTATATTTTATTTATTTTTAGCTTCAAAGGGAGATTAATTATCTCCCTCTTCACTTTTAGAGTCTTCTTTATTTTCTTTTGCTTTTTTTGAAACACCCACCATTGCTGCACGCAATAGACGGTCATACATTGTGTATCCTGATTGTACTTCTTGGACAACAATTCCCTCATCAATATCATTTTTTTCAACTTCCATCATTGCTTGATGAAAATTATGATCAAACTTTTTATTAACAGTTTCTATTTTTTTGACACCATGTTTCTCAAGAATATTTTTGAATTCCTTAAGTACCATTTTAAGTCCATCAATTAAATTTTTTATATTTTGTGAGTAATCTTCTTCATCTGGCAATGCATCTAAAGCGCGTTCTAAGTTATCTGCTGGTGAAAGAACATCTCTTGCAAGATTAATACTGCCAAATTTTATTGTTTCAATTTTTTCTCTTTCAAAACGTTTTCGAAGGTTTTCCATTTCTGCCAATAGTCTTATTTTTTCTTCTTTTAGTGATTCTATTTCTTTTAAAAGGTTTTCGCTTTCATTATCATCTTCAGAAATTTCATTTTTTATATCTGCGTCAGAACTTTCTTCAACTTCGTTATTGTTGTTATGATCATTATTATCCAGGTCCTCTGGATTAGAATTTTGTTTTTCTTCTTTTTGATCCATTATTCAATTACCTTTCCAATAATTTTTGATGTATAATCAACCAGCGGAACTATTTTAGAATAATTGAGTCTTGTTGGCCCAACAACTCCTATGGCACCGATTATTTCCTGGTCATTATTTTTATATGGGGCCATTACCATAGAAAGACCAGAGTGTTTAAATAAAAAATTTTTAGAACCTATAAATATCTGAACTCCTTTAGCTTTTCCTGCTATTTCTAAAATTTCAACGAAACTTGATTTTTTTTCGATATCATCAAAGAGATTACGAATTTGATCAAGATCTTTAGATATAATTTCATCTTTCAATAAATTAGACTGACCATGAAGAAATATGTAAGGATTCTTTACATTTGGTGGGGTTTCAATAATACCTTTTTGCATTAATTTTGATGAAATTAGCTCTAGTTGACTCTGAGATTTTTTAATGTCTGTTTGAATAACTCTTTTAATTTGAGAAATATTTTTGTTATTAAATTTTGAAGTAAGATAATTTGAAGTTTGAAGTAATAGAGAATTGTTGTATCTGCCATTATCTTCGATTATACGGTTTTCAACCTCTCCATTTTCATAAGCTAAAATTAGCATAAGTTGTGTTTCGTTTAATCTTATAAACTCTAAGTGCTTTAGATTTTTTTGGAACTTAGGCGCTATAACTATACCAGCATAGTTTGACAAACCAGATATTGCTCTAGAAGCAACATCTAAAGCTTCTTCATAGGACTTACCTTTGTTTGAACACTTTTGTTTTATATTTTCTTTATCTGTTTTAGAAATTCTGCCAAACTCTAACAAACCATCAACGAAAAACCTCATGCCCCTTTCTGTTGGCATTCTGCCAGCTGATCTATGTGGTGCAAATAGAAGCCCTTCTTTTTGCAAGTCTGAGAGTATTGATCTGATTGAAGCTGATGAAAGATTAAGACCTCCCATTTTCATCAGAGTTTCAGAGCCTGCAGGAGAGCCTGTTTCTAAATATGATTCAACTAATTTTTTAAAAATTAGTTTAGATCTGTCGTTTAAATCTGAATATAAATTATCAACCATAGCAGTTTATTGTTTAAAATAATTTTTTATCTACTATTATTAAATTTAAATGAGAAAAGATAGAGCGTTCAATCAAATGAGAGAAATTTCATTTGAAAAAAATGTGAGCATTCATGCAGACGGATCATGTTTAGTAAAATTTGGAAATACTCACGTGATATGTCTTGCAACAATTGATGAAAAAGTACCCCATTGGTTAAAAAATACAGGTAAGGGATGGGTTACAGCTGAGTATGGGATGCTACCAAGATCCACAAATAGCCGAATGGACAGAGAGGCTGCTAAAGGAAAACAGTCGGGCAGAACACAAGAAATACAGAGATTAATTGGAAGGAGTTTAAGATCAATAGTGGACCTTTCTAATCTTGGAGAAAGACAAATAAAAATAGATTGTGATGTTATTCAAGCCGATGGTGGAACCAGAACAGCATCTATAAGTGGTGGATTTGTAGCTCTTTACCTTGCAATAGATAAACTAAAGAACAATTACAACTTAAAAAAACCAATAATAAAAAACTATATTGGTGCAGTTTCAGCTGGAATTATAGATGACAAGCCACTGCTGGATTTAGATTATAATGAAGACTCCAATGCACAAGTTGACGCTAATTTTGTAATATGTGACTCAGGAGATATTTCTGAGATACAAGTCACAGGAGAGGAATTTTTTTTTAGTGACAACCAGTTTAATGAAATATTTAGTTTAGCAAAAAAAGGTATACAAGAAATAGTTGAAATTCAAAAAAAGGCTTTAATAAAAATTGGCTAAAATATTATTTTACTCAAATAATAATAACAAATTTGATGAAGTAAAAAGTCTTTTTAAATATTTGCCAGTTAAAATTTTACGCCCTAAAGATTTTGGAATTGATTATGAGCCTAGAGAAAATGGCGCTTCTTTTGCAGAAAATGCAAAAATTAAATCTTTATATGGTTTTCAAAATATCAAAATACCCTGTTTCGCAGATGACTCAGGAATTTGTATTGAGGCCCTTGGTTGGAAACCTCATACACATTCAAAGAGATTTATCGAAAGTTTTAATAATAAAGTTGCTTGTTTTAAGTACATTCTTAATAAAGTAGAAAAAAGTGGTAAAAACAAAGCTTTTTTTCAAACGTCAATATGCTTCACAACAAAAGAGAATTATCACGTTGTATTTGAGGGTGTAATACAGGGTAAAATTTCAAAAAAAATATTGGGAGAAAATGGCTTTGGTTTTGATCCTATATTTATACCTAATGGCAGCAAAAAAACCTTTGGTCAGCTTAATAAAAATAAAAAAAATATACTAAGTCATAGATCTATTGCTGTACAAAAATTAGTTAATTTTTTATCTAATTAATTTTTTTCGCTGAACCATTTGAAATTTGTAAAATATTTAAGTTTCTCTCTACCATATTATTTTCGAAGTAAAATTCACCATCAATGCCATCAAACTTTACTTTAGAGTTATTCAAAAGTTTAATTAATTCTGTTAATGTCATTTCTTTTAAAAATACGAAATTTAGCAAGCCCACTATATCAAATGGAAGGGTCGATATTCTCAGTAATTTCTCATCATATACCTGTTGGTATTGATTTACTAAATTTATTCTTTTATTTTTTTCAATACCAGGAAATATCGAACCTTGCAAAGAGGGCTCGTGAAAAAAATTTTCATCATCTAAAACTCCAGTTCCAATAAATTGCACAACATCGGGATCAATATCATAATAAGGAAGAAGTGGGGCGACTTGTAATAAGTTTAAACCATAGTCAGCTATTAAAACATGTGTAAAATCATAATCACTAGTTGTCTTAAATTTTTTGAGTTTTTCAAGCCTTGCCTTTGATTTATCATCTTGCTTAGAGTTTAATATTTTTTTTTGTCTTTCTAGTTCATACTTTCTTAATTCATATTTTCCCAATTCTTTAATTGCATCTCTTACATTGGACAGGTCATTTTTATAAGATGACCTATTTATAATTATCGCATTACTGTCATTTGCAACATCATCAATAAGTGCGTTTATCATATAGCCATAATTATTCTCAGGATAAAGCAGTGCAACTCTTGAGTCTTTTTCCAAATAATTAAATAGCTGTTGTAACTCATTCTTTGGAAAAAAATTCATTAAATAAACACAATCTTTCGCTAGAGTTTCATTAGAAGAAAATGAGAAAATTATAATTTTATCATCACAATAATTATTTACAATCTTGGTATAATTGCTTTCAATAGGTCCTATATAAATTTTTCCATTCTTTTTTGTTTTAAGCAAAATATTTTCTAACTCATTCGTATTTTCAAAAAATTCAATTTCAAATATAACATTTTTTAAACCCTTATTAAAAACTGCAAGTTCCAAAATATTAATGAATTGATTAGCATAATCATTTGTATTTTTTGATGATAACAAAAGTGTAATGTTTTTTTGCAACGGAACATTTTGATTGTCTTCGATTTTTTTTATATTTTTATTTTTTTCACTTATGTTTAAAGGCTGGTTTTCCTTAACAAGTACTTCTTTTTTAGATGATTGATTGTCATTTTTTTGTTGTTCCGATTTTGTTGATAAATTCATTGGAGTACAAGAAATTAAAAGTATAAATAGAATACTAATGAAAAATAATGATTTTGGCTTATTTATAGTTGCAACACCAATTGGAAATTTAAAGGACATTTCTGAAAGAGCTATTGACACTATAAGTGATGCAGATCTGATTATTTGCGAAAATCCAAAACATTCGCTTAAGTTACTAAATAAATTAGGCATTAAAAAGAAGTTAATTTCATTACATGATTATAATGAAAATATGGTTATAGAAAGAGTATCATTAGACTTAAATCAGAAAAAAATTGCTCTAATTTCTGACGCGGGGTCTCCATTAATTTCTGACCCGGGTTTTAAGTTAGTTCAGCATTGTATTAAAAATGCTGTAAAAATTACCTCAATTCCAGGATCTAGTTCTCTTCTGCCTGCACTACAATTGTCGGGCTTACCTATAAATCAGTTTTATTTTGCAGGTTTTTTTCCAAAAACAAAAAGTCAAATGTTAGATTTTTTTAAAGATATTAAGAATATTAATAAAACATCAGTGTTTTTTGTATCTAGTCATAAAATACAAAAATGCTTAGAACTTATAGAGGCTGAGTTTGCCAATAATTTAATTAGTGTTTCAAAAGAACTCACAAAATTAAATGAAAAAGTATTTTACGGACTTGGTAAAGATTTAAAATCCATTATTTTAAAAGAGAAAAGCAACTTAAAAGGTGAGTTCGTTATAGTTGTTGAAGGAAATTCCTTAAAAAAAACACAAACCAATAATTTAGAAGATTTTAATTATCTAATTAATAAACTACTTAAAAAATTTTCTTTGACCGACGTCGTTGAAATAGTACATAAATTAACAAATATAAAAAAAAATACAGTATATAAATGGGTTCTAAATTTAAAGAAATCTTAAAACTATCTGCAAGCTTAACAATATTAATTCTTTTGTTATTTTCTTATAGTTGTTCGCCGACAGGAATGTTGGCGACGGGTGGAAGCACTGCAATGGTTGTTGCTGAAGGTGATAGATCATTTGGAACTGTAGTCGATGATGCTACAATTAAAGTAAATATAGCTGCAAAATTTTTAAACGCAGGAAACAATCTCTTTGTTGATATTAATACTACAGTTTTGGAGGGAAGAGTTTTGTTAACTGGTTTAGTTGATAATCAAGAAGTTAGAATTGATGCTGTTAGGTTGGTTTGGGAAATAGAGGGAATTGCGGAAGTTGTTAATGAAATTGAAGTTGGTAATAGAGAGTCTATAAAAGATTATGCAAATGACCTTTGGATAAACACTCAAGCACGAGGTGTGGCAGCAAAAACAATTGGTTTGAGATCTGTTGCTTACAACTTTGAAACTATTAATGGTAAAGTGTATATAGCGGGTATTACTTCTAAACCAGAACAGCTAGATACTTTAATTGATGGTTTAAAAACAATTAAAGGTGTTAAGGAAATTATAAACTACGTAATTGTAAAAGAATAATTAATTTAAACGACCAATCTTCTCTCCGCCTAAGATATGTACATGAAAATGAGGTACTTCTTGACCCCCATCCTTTCCTGAATTTGATATGATTCTAAATCCAGATTCATTAAGGTCTAGTTTATCAATAACTAAATTAACACTTTTGAAAAAAGATGAAATTATTTTTGGATCTGACTTTTTTATAAAGTCAGTTAAGTCAATACATGAAACCTTTGGGATCCCTAGTACATGAATTTTTGCTTGAGGATTAATATCATAAAAAAATAAAGAGTGTTCATTCTCATAAACCTTTTTACATGGAATTTCCTTTCTCAATATTTTAGCAAATATATTATTGTTATCGTACATTTTTCTGACGCTTTGAAAGTTCTTTTTTTATATCATTCAAATTTATTCTTTTAGATTTAAGAAGAACAAATAAATGATAAATTACATCTGATGCCTCTTCTATAGTTCTTTTTTTTGATCCTTTTAAATAATCTATAATAAGCTCATTAGCTTCTTCTCCAAATTTTTGAGCAATTTTTTTTGAGCCTTGTTTAAGAAGTTTTTTTGTATATGAACTACTTTTGTTACCAAGTTTTGATCTTTCGTCTATTATTTTAAATAAGTTTTCAATGTCCATATTTATTGTCTAATATTTATGTTTTTTTTAATCAAATATTCTTTTACCTTTTTAATACTTAATTCGTTAAAATGAAAGACAGATGCTGCTAATAGGGCGTCGGCTTTGCCTTTGCTGATCCCTTCATAAAAATGTTCCAGTTTACCAACACCCCCGCTTGCTATTAAGGGAATTGTTAAAAACTCTGCAACCCTTGATAGAAGATCAATATCAAATCCTGACTTTGTTCCATCTTTGTCCATTGAAGTTAATAGAACTTCTCCTGCGCCGTATTTTTGAATGTTTTCAATCCACTCTAGAGCAAAGAGACCAGTGTTTATTGTCCCTCCATGAGAAAATACATACCAATCATTGTTTATTTTCTTAGCATCTACCGCAACTACAATGCATTGATTGCCGAAAAATTCAGATGATTGTTTTATTATTTCAGGGTTTTTTATCGCAGCTGAGTTGATTGATACTTTGTCTGCACCTGACCTAAGTAATGATTTAATGTTTTCTATTGATGAGACTCCACCACCAACTGTTAATGGAATAAAAACTTCATTAGCAGTTTTTTCGACAATGTTAAGCAGCGTATCTCTGTTTTCCAAAGAGGCGCTTATGTCTAAAAAACATATTTCGTCTGCACCGTTTTCTGAATAATGTTTTGCCTGTTCTACAGGATCGCCAGCATCGATTAAGTCAATAAAGTTTATTCCTTTTACAACCCTTCCATCTTTAACATCTAGACAAGGTATTATTCTAACTTTAGACATCTGAGTCAAGAATTTCTTGTGCTTTAATTAAGTCAATATTTCCAACATAGAATGATTTACCTGACACAACCCCATCAATATTTTTTAGATTCATTTTTTTTAAATTTCTTAAATCTGAATAATTTGTAAGCCCTCCAGCTATTATTAGTTTTTTATTTAGATTATTATTTTTTTCAATTTTTTTTGTAATTTCTTTTATAAAAATAGTGTCAAGACCTTTTAGCATTCCATCGTTTTCTATGTCAGTTATAACAAATCCTCTCACCTTTGTTTCTTCATATAGTTTGATAAAATCTTCTATGTCTAGTTTAGATTTTTCGTTCCACCCCTTAACCATGATATTGTTTTTTTTAATATCTAGAGAAATATATATTTTATTTTGGTAAGTTTCCGAGAGTTCTATGACGGTATCAGGGTTTTTCACAGACATTGAGCCAATGATCAAATAATTAATACCCAAACTAAAGTATTGTTCAACCACAGATTTAGTTCTTATTCCACCTCCTAACTGAATAGGGATTGATACTGATTTTCTAATTTTATTAATAGACGGAATGTTTATATTTGGTCTTCCAAAAGCGGCGTCTAAATCAACTATGTGAATTTTTTTACAGCCTATATTTTCAAAGTAAGCTGCTTGTTTTTCCGGCTCTTTATTAAATACTATACTAGTTTCATCCTTTCCTTCAGAAAGCCTCACACATTTATTATCCTTAAGGTCAATCGCAGGTATAATTTCCACTATAAATTTTTAAAAAAATAAATACCTTTAATAAAGCTACCATTAATAAAAGCATAATAAGGATTTTCTCCCCAAATTTTATAACCCTTGTTAGAAAACAATGTTACTGCAGCCTCTTGAGTTTCTCTTACAGCAAGTTGTATTGATTTAATATTGTCTTCTTTTGCTTTTTCCTCCGCAAAATCAATCATGGATTTTGCTAATCCATATCCACGGGCCCATGGCGCAACAAAATGTCTTTTAATTTGTGCAATATTTTTTCTAGACTCAATATTTGCTGCTTCATAAGACAATTGAAGTGTTCCAGCAATAACCCCATTTAACCTGCCAACAACTAAATTACATAATTTATCATCAGTTGTTTTATTCCAATAGGTGTTTAAAACCTCCCTTGTAGGTACTCTCAACCACCCAAAACCTCCCCCTGCACTTATAGCTTGCTCAGTAATGTTACATAGGTCCGCAAGGTCTACTTCTGAAAGCTTTTTTATTGTGTCGACAGATATATTTATTTTTTCTTTTAATTGTGTATTCATGTTTATAAGTTCATAAAATTTTTAATTAAGTTTAATCCTTGGGAGGAACTTTTTTCAGGATGAAACTGAACGCCATATATATTTTCTTTCCCTATAATTGAAGTAAAATTCATTCCGTACTGGGTTTCTGCCAATATATTTTCTTTATTTTTACAATCAAAATAATATGAATGAACAAAATAATAGTCATTGGAATTTTTTAAAAGATTGTTTTCCTTTGCGGGGTGCACTGAATTCCAACCCATGTGTGGCATTTTTAAATTATTAGCTGGAAGCCGTTTAATGTTTCCTGGAATCCAACCTAGTCCTTTATGAATACCATTTTCTTCACTTTGAGAGGCAAGCATTTGCATGCCTACACAAATACCTAAAAATGGTTTTTTATCAATTATAGCAAAATTGTTTAGCTCTTCAATTAAGCCAGGTTTGTTTCTTACGCCGTTCATGCAAGTTTCAAAAGCGCCTTGTCCTGGTAAAACTAAGTGTGAAGATTTTTTTATATCGTCTAAGTTGTTAGAAATTAGAACTATACTATTAATATTGTTGTCTTTGGCAATTTTAATAAAAGATTTTTGTGCTGATAAAACATTGCCCGATCCATAATCAACTATGGTAATCTGTTTCATTTAAATTATAGAGTGCCCTTGGATGAAGGTATTTTGTTTTTTCTTCTTTTGTCCCTTTCAACAGCCATCCGATAACTTCTGCCAAATGCTTTAAAACAAGACTCAATGATGTGATGATTATTTTTTCCATATAGATTTTCCATATGTAAATTGCATTTTGCTTCATTTGTAAATGATTTAAAAAACTCAACAAATAGTTCTGTATCCATCTCACCAATCTTTTTTAAACCTAAATTAACATTCCATACTAATTCTGGTCTGCCACTAAAATCAATAACACATCGAGATAAGCAATCGTCCATTGGCACATAGAAAAAACCATATCTATTAATTCCTTTTTTATCTCCAAGTGATTTAATTGTTGCCATTGCAATTGCGTATGCAGTATCTTCAACACTATGATGTAAGTCTACATTTGTGTCACCTTTGGTTGTAAGTTTCATATCTACTAAACTGTGGTGAACAAACAACTCTAACATATGATCAAAAAAACCAATCCCAGTTGAAATATTGGACTTTCCTGTACCATCTAGGTTAATTGAGCAGGATATTTTAGTCTCTTTAGTATTTCTTTTTATAATTCCTTTTCTCATTTTTGCCTATTATCAGCGAATTTGAATTAATTCTAGGTAAATCACTTGATAAAAATAATTAAATAGCCATTTTAATAGTCAGGCAAATAATTATGAAAAAAACAAAATTAAATCAACCACTATAATTGGTGTTAGAAAAGACAATCTTGTTGTTATAGCGGGTGATGGACAGGCTAGTTTTGGAAATACAGTAATGAAATCAAATGTAAAAAAAATAAGAAGGTTGGGAGTCGAAGAGACTGTTATATCTGGTTTTGCGGGATCGACAGCTGATGCCTTTGCTTTATTTGAAAGGTTAGAAGGAAAACTTGATCAATATAAAAATCAACTAAAAAGAGCGTGTGTAGAACTTGCTAAAGATTGGAGAACTGACCGATATTTAAGAAGATTAGAAGCAATGATGATTGTTGCTGATAAGGACGTAAGTTTATTATTATCTGGTACCGGTGATGTTATAGAATCTGATGATGGAATTTTAGCAATTGGCTCTGGTGGTCCTTATGCTAACAGTGCTGCAAAGGCTTTAATGAAAAATACAAAAATGGATGCGAAACAAATAGCGTTAGAGTCGCTAAATATTGCAGCGGATATATGTATTTACACTAACCACAATATAATCTCAGAAAGCATAGAGTTATAAGTGGAGTCGAGTTTTAGCCCAAGAGAGATTGTATCTGAATTAGACAAATTCATTATTGGACAAAACAAGGCTAAACGAGCTGTTGCTGTTGCTTTAAGAAATAGGTGGAGAAGAAAACAACTTGATGAAAGTTTAAAAGAAGAAATTGTTCCTAAAAATATTCTAATGGTTGGCCCAACAGGTTGTGGTAAAACTGAAATTTCGAGAAGGTTAGCAAAACTAGCAAATGCACCATTTATAAAGGTAGAGGCCACAAAATTTACTGAAGTTGGTTATGTGGGTAGGGATGTAGAGCAAATTATTCGCGATCTAGTTGAAATAAGCATTACAAAAACAAAAACTCAGATGGGAAAAGAAGTAAAGGCAATGGCTGAAAAAAATGCAGAGGAAAGAATTTTAGATGTGCTTGTTTCAAAGAGTTCAGCTCCCGCAACAAGAGATAATTTTAGAACTAAATTACGAACCGGTGAACTCAATGATAAAGAAGTTGAAATACCAGTTTCATCAAACTCAGGTATTAGTTTACCCACAATGGACATACCTGGGATGCCTGGCTCTCAAATGGGTATGATTAATTTGGGAGATGTTTTTGGAAAGGGCTTTGGCGGCCAAAAAAAAATGAAAAAAATGTCTGTCAAAGATAGTCACGCCTATTTATTAAATGAAGAAACTGAAAAATTACTTGATCAAGATAAAATTAACACAAGAGCCTTAGAAGATGTTGAGCAAAATGGAATTGTTTTCATAGATGAAATTGATAAGATCACCTCAAGAAGTGACCGTACTGGTGCAGATGTATCAAGAGAAGGTGTTCAAAGAGACCTACTGCCTCTGATAGAGGGAACAGCGGTAAATACAAAGCATGGTGTTGTAAAAACGGATTACATTTTATTTATTGCCTCTGGAGCTTTCCATTTATCCAAGCCAGCTGATATGCTGCCTGAATTACAGGGTAGGCTCCCAATCAGAGTTGAGCTTGACAGCCTCAGCAAAAAAGATTTTAGGCTTATTCTTACAGAAACTCAAAACAGCTTGATAAAGCAGTATATAGGATTACTTGGAACTGAAAAGGTTGATTTAGAGTTTGAGGACTCTGGCATCGAAACCATAGCTACGCTTTCAACAGAAATTAATCAGAATGTTGAAAATATTGGAGCAAGAAGACTTCACACTGTCATGGAAAAACTTCTTGAAGAGATAAGTTTCACAGCTTCAGATATAGGTCCAACAAAAGTTATAATTAATAAGGAATATGTAGAAAATAGCTTAGGAGAGTTAATTAAAAGTCAGGACTTATCAAAATTTATACTATAAAACTCATTTATTTCATAATTAGTAAAAATGAGTGTTTTTAATATCACAAAAATCGAATTATTTGTTGTACTCATAATAACATTAAGCATCTTTGTTGCTTTTAACTTTGATATATATGTTTATAATTTCTTTCTTTCATATAATGAAAATGATAGTGGGATTTATCTTAAAGAGTTTTTTGTAAATATAACTGAACTAGGAAGCTCTTTTTGGTATTTCGGAACTTCATTAATCTCACTAGCAGTTTTGTTTTTTATAAAAAAAACTCAATTTTTTAAAATTAATGAAATAGATAAAAAGTTAAATTTTTTTTTATCAGTTGTATTTTATTTACTAGCAGTAGGTATTATAACTCAACTAATCAAACATTTTGTAGGAAGGGCAAGGCCAAATTATACAGATTTTGAAGTTGGCTTTAATTTTAATTATTTTACACTGGACTCAAGCTTTCATTCTTTTCCATCAGGACATTCATCTACTATTTTTATGGTTTGTTTTATATTAATAGCAATTTTACCAAAACTAAAATATTTTTTTTACGCATTGGCCGCAATCATTGCTCTTAGTAGAGTTGTTGTTAGTGCACATTTTCTTTCGGATGTTATTGCGGGCGCTTTGCTTGCCTTATTAGTATATAAATTTTTAAATAATTTTTTTGGAAAAAAAAATAAAAATTATTTATTTAATGAAATTATTTTTATTAATAGCAGCAATCTTTACTATTCATTAATATTTTTACTGGGAATTTGTTTATTTTTGAGTGTGGGGCCTTCGTTAGATTTGTTTATTGCTAAATTATTCTATCATGGAAATGCTCAATTTTCACTTCAAAGTTTTGATTTTCTTTCATTGTTTTTTAGAGAAATATTGATTCCACTAATTTTAATATACCTTTTGATTTTACCCATAATTGGAAAGTACATCAAATTAGATAAAATATATTTCGGACATATTTTTTCAAATAAAGAAATTTTGTTAATTTGGATAACACAGATTTTGTCGCTATTAATTTTTGTTAATCTATTTTTAAAAAACTTTTGGGGTAGAGCAAGACCGGGGGATGTAAAACAGCTTGATGGGGATGGGCTGTTTACACCTTGGTATCAGTTAAGCAGCTCATGTGAAACGAATTGTTCGTTTGTATCAGGAGACGCCTCTGTGGGATTTGCTGTTGTTATTTTATATTTTATAACAAAGAATAATTTTTTTCTTTATTCCGCTCTACTACTTGGCTTTTTATTAGGATTTATAAGAATTTTAGCAGGAGGACATTTTCTCAGTGATATTGTTTTTTCTGGTTTTTTTATAATTCTATTAAGCATGCTTATACATAAGGTTTATAAAAGATATTATGAGTAAATCAATTTTGTTTGCGCTGACAACTATGTTGCTTTTATTAAAATTAGTGGCAATAAATATCACTGGTTTTGATTTGTTTGGTGACGAAGCCCAATATTGGTTGTGGTCTAAAGATTTAAATTTTGGATATTTTTCAAAACCTCCATTTTTAGCATGGATGATTTCTTTTTACACGGGTGTTTTTGGTGACTCTTTTTTTGCATTGAAAACAATGCCTATAATCGTTTATTTTCTAATAGCATGGTCTGTCTATGTTTTGTGTAATAATATGGGATTGGATAAAAGCAATTCTATTTCTTGCTCACTAATATTCTTAATTTTACCAGCTGTTTCAGTATCAACTTTTATTATTAGCACTGATATATTTTTGTTACTTTTTTGGTGTTTATCTCTAAACGAATTAGTAAAAATAAAAATTAAACCAAATATAAAAAGTTTTGTTTTACTTGGGGTATTTCTTGGTCTGGCCTTTTTATCTAAATATGCGGCTATTTATTTTATAATATGCTTATTGCTTTATGTTTTGTTAGATAAAAAATTTAGAGAGGTATTTATAAAAAACTATTTTGGTTTTCTCTTAAGTGCGTTTTGTATAATTACTATTTTACTTCCAAATATATTTTGGAACATAAACAATGGTTGGATAACTGTTGTTCATACTTCTGATAACGCAAATTTAAATAACATAGACATAAATCTATTACGAGGTTTGCTTTTTTTGTTTACTCAAATACTTATGTTGGGCCCTATAATTTTTTTTGCCTATATTGTTGATTATAAAAAATGGAGTATTAGTGAGTACCAAAAATTACTTTTGATATTCTCACTACCAATATTTATAATTGTTTTTTTTGAGGCGATTGTTGTGAGAGCAAATGCTAATTGGGCCGCACCAGCCTTAATTTCTTTTTTTATATTTTTGTATATTGGTGTAAATAATAATTTTTTAAGAAAATTAAATTTAGGTTTTAATTTCTTTTTTTGTATAATTTTTTTTGTATTAATAGGCACAAACTTTTCTTCTGGTTTCTTTAATAGAATAAGTGGATTAAGTGAATTTGCCGAAAAAATATATTTTGAAAGATCGCAAAAAAATTTAGTTAATTTTGTTGTATCTGACCGACTTTTATTTGCTTCTATGAGTTATCAGCTTAGAAACAGGGGTTTGTACTTTCATATGCCTCACGAAAGCGGTTCTAAAATAACAAATCATTTTAAAATTACATCTCCACTTAAAAAAAATATGAGTGAAAATTTTGTTTTTATAGGTACTCCTAACGAAATAAAATATTTAGAAAATAATTATATTATAAATAAAAAAAATACCCCAAAGTATAACTTTACAAAAAAAAATATTAATATTTATGAAGTTGTTTTTAATTAAAATATTTATTCTTGTAATATTTTTAATGGCTAAAGTGGTTTACGCTAATAAAATTGATGTTGATTACAGTGTTAGTGTTGGAGGAATTAAAATTGGTGAGTTTGCATGGTATTTGAATATTAATAAGGATGAATATTATTCAGAAATTAACCTTAAAAACTCAGGTATTTTATCATCATTATACAAGTTTAGTGGCAAATATACTTGTAGTGGGTTGATTAAAGATAATAAGTTTTTGAGCAAAGATTACAAACAATATTGGAAAACAAATAAAAAGGTAAAAGTTATTGAAATGACTTTTGGAAATTATTTAAAAAATCTTATTCAAGAGCCAGAGGAAATAGAAAAACCTCGAATTAATCTATATAAGCTATATCAACATTCTGATCCTATTTCTTCTTTTATAAATATTTTAAATGGAAATGATAATTCTAAAACTATTGATGGTCGAAGGGTTTATGATATGGAAAAAATTAATGGGGCTGATCCAAAAATTGTAACTGTAGAAATCAATAATTATAAAAATATATGGGCAGATCACAAAAGAAATGATCTGGAAAAAATTCAGCTTTATTTAGATAAAAAAAATTTTTTACCGGATGTTATAAAAATACATTTTAAAAAAAGAGTTTTTAAATTAAAAAAAATTTAGTTTTTCTTTTTTCTCAAATAAACAAAAATTGCTCCTTCACCACCATGGTCTGTTCCGGCAGACTGATAAGTTAAAATATAATTTTTTAAGGTCTCTTCATTAATCCATGATATTATTGAGTTTTTGATTTTACCATAAAATAGTTTTGGCTCTTCATCTTTGCTGTTAAATTTGCTTGGGCGGACCCCTTTTCCAGTAACAACTAAAATGCACCTTTTATTATTGTTATATGTTTTTATAACCTCATTTTTAAACCTTTCATATGCTTCTAATAAAGTATAGCCGTGCAGATCGAGCCTTCTGTCTATTTGTACTCTACCCTTTTTAAGATCTTTATTTATTTCGCCAAAGGATATGTCTAAATTTTTTTTTGTATGCGGTGTTTTTTCAATAATTTCTCTAATTTGATCTTTGTCTTCTGTTTTGTTTTGTAATTTTGTTTTTTTAATTACAATTTTTTTTATTTGTTTGTTTTTCTTTTTTTTGAAAGGCTTCACTCCTTTCATGTTTTTTAAGAATAAGTCGTCGTCCATTTATTCCCCTATATAATTTAATATAATATCCTCAACTCTTTTGGGTGTTTGTTTATACCACAAACTATCAATCATCTCTAAGCAAGTCATATATTTCTGTTTTTGATTTAAATAAAATAACATTTTTTTAAATTTTGAAACACCTCTTGGTCCCAATTGAAAAATCATCTCAATTAATAATTCTTTTTCATGTTGATTATGATTCTTATTATAAAATATTTGATAATACTCATTCAGGGCTTTTTTAAAATCAGACTCAAATAGATTACTGAAATGTTCTTTTTTATAAAAATTAAAGAAATATTTTTTTTCATTAAACCTAATAAGATGCCCGTATCCAATTGTATAAAATCCTAGTTGATCTTTGTATGGTTTAGCCGAATAACCTTCGTTTTTTTTTATTCTTATTTTTAGGTTTGTAAAAGACAAAAATTAAGTTTGAGTTAATATCCAAATTGGGCTTGAGGAATTAGTGGGCTTTTCGAAAGTCCACGTATCTTTATTTTTTATTATTTTTCCCTCGTCGTTATTTAGCATTTGTTCACTAACGAAATTTACCGATATTGAAATTATATTATTCTCAACCTTTGCCTTTTCAATTCCATCAACAACTAAAGAGTAAAATTGAGATGAGGGGTTGTTTGTTTTTTGGTCAATAGCATTTTCAAATGCGGTGTAGACGTCTTTTGAAACAAGTTCTTTTAATGTTCTCTTATCACCGTTGTTAAAAGCTGTTATGATTATTTCGAATGCTTTTTTTGCTCCGTCTAAAAATTGTCTGTGGTCAAAATTGCTTACCCTCTTATAAACCTCTTCTAGCTTGACCTCACTATCAAGTAAAGATGGGATTTTTTTTGGAGTTTCTTGATCTTTGTTTTGCTTTGGTTGTTGTTCAGCCACCTCTTTTTGGAATCCAGTTCTTTTTCCTAAAACGCTTCTTAATCTATAAATAATAAAACCCGCTATCGCAGCAAATATTAAAATATCAAAGAACTGTAATTCACCATAAAGCATAAAAAATTATATAATTACTTTTTTCAATATTAATAGTTAAATTTATTCCAAATTGGGTTTTTTATTTTTTTTAACATTAGCCTGTGTTGTTGTATTTGATCAATAGTGGGTTTTATTTCTTTAGTTTTTTCTTTATTTGTGTTGTTCGTTGAGGATTTTTGGTTTTCCTTTTTATTTGGCTCTAGCTGCATAGAAAACTGTTTTCCACCTCTAAGCTCTAAATATACAGAGGCTAACAATTGTGAGTCTAATAAGGCTCCGTGGAAAGATCTGTCAGACAAATCTATATTAAATCTTCTGCACAAATAATCTAGGTTTGCCACTCTAGTATTAAGAACCTGTCTTGCCAATGTTACAGTGTCTATAATTGGGTTTTTTAATGGTTCCTTTCCAATTAAAGAAAGCTCTTTATTTAAAAAACCAAGATCAAAATCAGCATTGTGGATAATAAGCGTGTCCTCCTTTAGAAAATCTAAAAGAATATCATGATTTTCTCCAAAGGTTTTCTGTTGTTTTAAAAAGCTGTCTGATAAACCAACAACTGTTTTTGCTCCATCAGAGATTTCTATGTCTGGTCTACAATAGAATTGAAGTGTTTTGCCTGTGGGAACGTAGTTTTTTAACTCAACACAGCCTACTTCAATTATTCTGTCGCCAGATTTGTAATTTAGTCCTGTTGTTTCGGTATCAAGAACAATTTCTCTCATAAAAATTTCTTGTCCAAAAGTTTGTTTATTTTTTTTAAATACATTTTCATGCTGTCATTGTTTATAATTACTATATCAGATTTTTCCTTTCTAACCACATCTGATGTTTGGACTTTTAATATTTTGTTAAAAACAATCTTTGTGATTTTTTTTGATTTTTTTAGCCTTTTAAGCCTCTCTTTTTTTGATGAAATAATAGAAATTATTATATCAAAATTTTTATCTAAGTTATTTTCAAATAACAGGGGTATGTCTAAAAAAATAATTTTTGTGTTTTTTTTCTTATGTTTTTCAATAAATCTCTCTCTGCCTTTTCTTACAATTTTAAATATAAACTTCTCTAGTTTTGATTTAATTGCTTTGTTGGAAAAAATTATATTTGAAACATATTTTTTATCAATATTTGTACCATTAATTGCTTTTTTTAAGCCTATTTTTTTTAAATATTTTATAAATTCTATAGTCGGCTTTCTATAAATATTTGCAACCACAAGATCAGAGTCTAATAGTGGTATGCCTCTTTTAAGTATTTCTTTTGAAAAAGTTGATTTGCCCGAACCTATTCCACCAGTAATACTGACCACAATCGTCATTGTATTTTTTTATCTAGTGTTTGAATAAGTTTTTTATCTATAAGTGGATTAAAGCCAAACCATATCCTAAAACAAGATGCGGCTTGTTCTAATAACATTGAAATTCCATATATTTTTTTATTGTCTGGAAAATTTTTTAGAAAATCAGTATTTTTTGGGAAGTAAACTATGTCGCTTAATAGCGTTTTTTTGCTTAAATATTTTAAGCTTTCCTTTTTGATTGGGTTTTTGGGGGTTGTGTTAATTACTATTTCAGAGTTAGTTAGAAGCTTGTTTAACTTTTTTATGCTGATTGTATATTTGGTAGTTTTTTCAAACCTTAATTTTTTTTTTGTTCTGTTAATAATTGAAATATTTTTAAAACCTTTAAGGCTTAAGACATAATGAATTGCAAGCGCTGCTCCCCCGTACCCTATAATTAAGATATTTTTTTTCTTTATATTTTTTATTTTAGGAAGCGTCTTGTAATAACCCATCCAATCAGTGTTAAAGCCTTTGATTTTTTTGTTAACATGAACGCAGTTAACTGCATTTATGTTTAAAGAATGTTCATCGCATAGCTCAATATATTTCATTATTCTTTGTTTAAATGGGATTGTTATATTGAGTCCACCCAATCTTTTATCAGCTAATGTTTCTATAATTTTTTTATCAAATTTTTTTTGGCTTACTTCTATAAAGCCATATCTAGCATCTATTTTATATTTCCTGAACCAATGATTAAAAATTATAGGCGAAAGACTTTTTGATGACTTGTTTCCAACTACATAGTAATTCTTCATTTGTTAGTAGATATAAATTTTAACAACTTGAAAAGAGGAAGTCCCATTACATTAAAAAAATCTCCTCTTATGTCTTCTATAATTTGTGGACCAAGGCTTTCAACTTGGTAGCAGCCAACTGACATTAAAATTTGTTTGCCTGTATTTTGTAAATAATTATTTATTTGTAATGAGTTAATTTTTCTTATTTTTACTATAGTTGTTGAGGAACAGCCCCAAACTTTTTGTCCTTTTTTACAAACCGTTAAGCCTGAAACAATTTTATGCTTTCTTCCAGAAAGCGCTTTTATTTTTTCATGAGCTTCATTTATGTTTTTTGCTTTATCAAATATCTTTCCATTCATATAAATTAATGTATCACAGCCGATTACATACTTGTTATAATGTGTTTTGGTTTCACTGATGCTTTTAGCTTTCTCATAAGATAGTTTTTTTGCGACGTAGCTGGGATTGTTTTTTTTTAATTTAAGTTTCTTTTTTAATTTTTCTTCATCACACATAGGTTTTACTTGTTTAAAATTAAAACCCGCATTTTTTAGAATCGTATATCTTGACTTACTTGTGCTTGCTAAAACATATGTGCTGTGGGTAATCATGTTAATAAATCTAATGGTTATTAACACAATTCATAAAGGTTTAAATTATTCATAAAAGAGTTTTTTTAAAGAATAATGTTGCTAACAAGTTAATAACTTAATTTTTTATATCCAGATTGTTTTAAAATAATATTTATTAGAAATATTTAACAAGTTATCAGACTTTTTATTATATTCTAAATAATTGTTAATTAGTCTTAATTTTTAGATATTAAATTTATTAACAACAAAAATTAACAGTTTTTCCATATGTTAGTAAGACAGAGATAACCTATTAAAAACAAGAAATTGTTGTGATTCACCTTACAAATACTACTAATACCTAAATATTAAATATTAATATTATTTATTTTGACAATAATATTTATTTTTTGTAATGATCTACTTCATTTCAATTTTACCCCATCAATATGAACCTACAAGAATTAAAAAGTAAAAATCCTGAAGAGTTATTAAAAGAAGCTGATAAACTAGAAATAGAAAATCCTTCATCTCTAAGAAAACAAGACTTAATGTTTGCAATATTAAAAACAATTGCTGAGGAAGGTACTGCTATTACTGGTCTCGGTGTTATTGAAATTATGCAGGATGGATTTGGTTTTTTACGTTCCTCAGAGTCAAATTATTTACCAGGACCAGATGATATATATGTTTCACCTTCTCAAATAAAAAAATTTAGTTTGAGAACAGGCGACAGTGTTGAAGGAGAAATTAGATCACCAAAACAAGGTGAAAGATATTTCGCTATAATTAAAATCAATAAAATCAATGGCCAAGAAACAGATCAGGTAAGAAACAGAGTTAATTTTGAAGACCTAACTCCTTTATACCCTGACTCTAGATTTAAATTGGAACAAGAAAAACCAATGCCCGATCTCACTGAAAGAATAATAGATATTATAGCTCCTTTAGGGAAAGGACAGAGACAGCTAATAGTGGCGCAACCATTTACCGGGAAAACCATTATTATGCAGAAAATAGCTAATGCAATTACCGCTAATAGTCCAAACACAAAACTTATTGTTTTATTAATAGATGAAAGACCTGAAGAGGTTACAGATATGCAGAGATCACTAACCAAAGGTGAGGTTATTAGTTCAACCTTTGATGAACCAGCATCTCGACATGTGCAAGTTGCTGAAATGGTAATCGAAAAAGCCAAAAGACTGGTTGAATATAAACACGACGTTGTCATCCTCCTAGACTCGATAACAAGATTGGGAAGGGCTTATAATACAGTAGTTCCTTCAAGTGGAAAGGTGTTAACTGGAGGAGTTGATGCAAACGCACTTCAAAGACCAAAAAGGTTTTTTGGAGCAGCAAGAAACGTTGAAAAAGGCGGTTCTCTTACAATTATAGCAACCGCTTTGATCGACACCGGAAGCAGAATGGATGAGGTTATTTTTGAAGAGTTTAAAGGAACAGGTAACAGTGAGATGGTTTTAGACAGAAAGTTGAGTCAAAAAAGAACTTACCCAGCCTTTGATATTGGTAAATCAGGCACAAGAAAAGAAGAGCTATTGTTAGACAAAGACGAGCTTGGAAAAATATTTATTTTGAGAAAAATATTAGCACCTATGGGAACAACAGAATCAATGGAATTTTTGTTAGAAAAAATGAAAAATACAAAAACCAACAATGATTTTTTCCAAAGTATGGGAACAAAATAATTCAAATAAACTATACAAGTTAATTTTAACTTTTATCATTTACATAACCACTTCTTGGGTTTAATTCCCAAAAAATGAAACATATAAATGATACGATTTTTGCTCTTTCTACAAAAAAAAGTAAATCAGCAATCGCAATTTTTAGGTTTTCAGGAAATAAGTCCCATAGTGTCATAAAGTCGATTTCCTCAAAAAAAATCTTTAAACACAAAGTCTCCACACTGAATGATATTTTAGAAGGAAAAAAAAGAATTGATCAGACATTAACCACTTTTTTTAAATCACCAAACAGCTATACAGGCGAAGACATGGTAGAAATTTCATGCCATGGAAGTGTTTCAGTAATTAATAAAATTACAGAAATTATTTTAAAAAAAAATATAAGGCTGGCTGAACATGGTGAGTTTACTAAAAGAGCATTGATTAATGATAAGCTCACTTTGTTAGAAGCTGAATCTATAAACGATCTTATAAATGCAGAAACAGAAAACCAAAGAAAAATTGCAATTGGTAATTTAAGTGGAGATTTAGACAAATTTATAGACAATATTACCAAAAAAACAAAAAAGCTTCTTGCAGATGTTGAAGCAATTATAGATTTTGCCGATGAAGATCTACCAAACTCATTACACAAAAATATTAAAGAACAATATAAGAACATTTGTGATCTGATTAACAAGGCTATTAAAAAATCAAACATATCAAAAAAAATTTATGAGGGTTACAGAATTACTATTATTGGTAAACCTAATACAGGTAAGTCTTCATTTATTAACTATATTAACAACAAAGAGGTTTCTATTGTTACAAATATACCAGGCACAACAACAGATTTAGTCACATCTTCTCTTGATATTAATGGCGATAAGTACACTTTTGTTGACACAGCTGGTATTAGAAAATATAGAAATATAATTGAAAAAATAGGAATTGAAAGAACAATTGAAAGCGCACAAAAGTCCGATCTTAATTTAGTTTTCCTTGAAAATAATGAAAAATCTAATTATGAAAAATTAAATAATAATATTTTTGTAAAGTCTAAATATGACAAAAAAAAACAAAAGTTTCGAGGAGTTTACAATATATCTAGTGTGAGCGGGTACGGTGTAGAGGCCCTTTTAAAGGCTATAAGTAAAAAGCTGAAGAAAAACCATGTCAAAGGACCATATTTTTCACGTGAAAGACACGTAGAAAATCTTAAAATGTCTCTATCTTCTTTAAAGTTAGTAAATTTTAAGGAAATTGATATAGCCGCTGAAAATATTAGAAATTCCCTTATTTATTTAAATGGTATTAATGAAAAATTTGATATTGAAAATATTTTAGATATAATATTTAGTGATTTTTGTATTGGAAAGTGATTTCACGTGAAAGATATTATTAAAAAATACGATGTAGTTGTTATAGGCGGAGGTCATGCTGGAGTAGAGGCAGCATGTTCTTCTGCTAGAACAGGGTCAAAAACACTATTAATAACACACAAAATTGATAAAATTGGTGAAATGTCTTGTAATCCAGCAATTGGAGGACTGGGAAAAGGTCATTTGGTCAAAGAAATAGATGCGCTTGATGGAATAATGGCTAGGGCAACTGACAAATCATGCATACAGTTTAGAATGTTAAATTCAAGCAGGGGGGCAGCAGTTAGGGGGCCAAGGGCCCAAACAGATAGGCTTTTATATAAAAACGCAATTAATGAACTTGTAAAACAACAAAAGGGCCTTGATTTAATGCAGGGGTCTGTAGAAGACCTAATTATATCTAATCAAACAGTTAGCGGTGTTATTTTAGGCGACAACCAAAAAATATTTTCAAAATCTGTTGTTTTAACAACAGGAACTTTTTTACAAGGGCTTATTAGAATAGGTTCGGAAAAGCAAAAGGCAGGAAGAGTTGGTGACAAACCGTCAATTAGACTTGCAAAAAGACTTAAAGACCTAAAGTTTTCAATAGGCAGATTAAAAACAGGAACACCACCAAGATTACTAAAAAAATCTATAAATTTCAACAACTTAAGCGAACAAAAGCCTGACAAAAACCCAATACCCTTTTCTTTTATCAACAGAGATATCCACATTCAGCAAATCTCTTGTTTTATTACCCACACCAATAAAGAGACACATGAAATTATATCTAGAAACCTGAATCTATCACCCATGTATTCTGGTGAAACTCAATCAACTGGTGCAAGATACTGTCCTTCAATAGAGGATAAAATACACAAGTTTAAAAACAAAACATCACATCAAATTTTCTTGGAGCCAGAAGGCCTCGAAAGTGATTTAATATACCCAAATGGAATATCTTCCTCTTTGCCAACTGAAATACAAGAGCGTTTTGTTAAAACGATTATAGGTTTAGAAAATGTCAAAATCACCCAGCCTGCCTATGCTATTGAATATGATTATGTTGACCCTCAAGAACTAACACATAGTTTAGAAACTAAAAAAATTAAAAACCTTTATTTTGCAGGTCAGATCAACGGAACAACAGGATATGAAGAAGCGGCAGCACAAGGATTAATAGCTGGAATTAACGCATCTCTCTCAGTAACTTCAAACAGAAAATTTATTATACCAAGATCATCAGGTTATATAGGTGTTTTAATAGATGATTTGGTTACTAAAGGCACTAAAGAGCCTTATAGAATGTTCACTTCTAGGTCTGAGTACCGACTTCTTCTTAGGTCAGATAATGCGGACTTAAGATTAACACAATTAGGTATCGACGTCGGGTGTGTTGGACTTGATAGACAGAAATTTTTCGAAAAAAGATCTAAAAGAATTGAAAAAGGTTTTAAAGTTGCCCGCAGTCTAAAGTTTTCCCCAGACGCATTGTCATTAAAAGGTATTAAAATAAATAAAGATGGTAAAAAAAGAAACATAATAGACCTTCTTTCATTTTCTAACATTACGACAAATAAATTAAAAAAAATAATACCCGAACTAAAAAACCTTGATAATGACGTGGTTGAACAAATTGAAATTGAGGCAAAATATTCAGGTTACTTAAAAAGACAAAGAATGGATATAAAGGATTTTGAAAAAGAAGAAAATTTACTAATTCCAAAATCGACTAATTACAAACTTGTTGGCAGCCTATCCAATGAAATTGTAGAAAAACTATCTAAAATTAAACCTCCTACACTTGGTGCTGCGTCAAGGGTTTCTGGGGTTACACCTGCAGCCATAATTGCACTACTAAGGTATATAAAAAAGAACAAAAATAAGAAAGCGGCCTGATATTGGAAAAAGAATCAGTTATTAAATTATACAAACTTAATAAAAGGCAAGTTTTTTTAATAGAAACTTACATTAAGAAAATTAGAGATATTAATGAAAGACTAAATCTTGTTGGTACATCAACATTAAACAATGCATGGGATCGACATATCAACGACTCGCTGCAACTTTCAAATTTTATTCCCAATAAAAAATCATCGATAATAGACCTTGGTACAGGTGGAGGCTTTCCTGGATTAATATTACAGCTTTATGGGTACAATAATATATTGTTAACTGACTCTAAGTTAAAAAAACTAAAATTTATAAAAGAGTTTGCTGATGAAAACAAAATTGCAGTTAAGCAAATATGTTCACGAGTTGAAAAAATAAAAAATCTAAAATTTGATTTTATAACTTGTAGAGCGTTTGCTCCGCTCACAAAAATATTAGATTATTCACTGATATTTGTAAAAAAAAATACATCATTACTTTTTCTTAAAGGAAGAAGTGTTAAAAATGAGATTAATGATGCAAAAAAATTATTCAATTTTCACTATAATCTTCATGAAAGCAAAAGCGTAGGAGGAGGGTTTGTTTTGAGCATAAATAACTTGAGCAGAGAATGAAAAAAATTATCTCTGTAACGAATCAAAAAGGAGGTGTTGGAAAAACAACAACAACCATAAATCTAGCAACCTCTCTTGCCGCTATTAAGAAAAGCGTTCTTATAGTAGATGCAGATCCACAAGGGAACGCAAGTACAGGACTTGGACTAAATTATAGCGAAAGAAGCCCTTCTGTTTATGAAATGATACATGAAAAAAAACTCCTAGAAGCTGGGATAAAAGAAACTATAATTCCTGGTTTAAAAATTATTGGATCAAATACAGACTTAGCTGCCGCTGAAGTGGAGTTAACTGATTTTAATAAAAGAGAATATGTCTTAAAAAAAATATTTGACGATCTTTTAGATTTTGATTTTGTTTTTATTGATTGTCCTCCTGCCTTAGGCCTTTTAACTATCAACGCTTTGGTGGCCTCAAACACAGCCCTTATTCCGCTTCAGTCTGAATTTTTTGCTTTAGAGGGTCTTTCAGCGCTAATGAAAACAATTAATCTAATTCAACAAAACTATAATAAAAATCTTGAAATTGAGGGAATTTTATTAACAATGTTAGACAAAAGAAATTCTCTAAGCTCTTTAGTTGAAAAAGATGTAAGAAACCATTTTGGTGAAAAGGTGTATAACACTACAATTCCAAGAAATGTAAAAATATCAGAAGCTCCCAGCCATGGTAAACCAGCTTTAGTATATGATACACATTGCTCAGGTTCTTTAGCATATATTGAGCTTGCAAAAGAAGTAATTTTAAACCAAAATAAAAATAATGAATAAAGACAAAAAACTAGGCATGGGTTTAGGCGCCTTATTATCTAACTCTACTTCAAATACACTATCAGACACAGGGGTGCAAAAAATTAATATCTCACAAATTCAACCAAACCCAACACAACCAAGAAAAAACTTTAAAGATGAAGATTTAAATGAGCTTTCAACGTCTATTAAGAATCAAGGTTTAATCCAACCAATTGTTTTAAGAAAACTAGAAAATGATCAATACCAAATTATTGCTGGGGAAAGGCGGTGGAGAGCATCTCAATTAGCGGGATTGCATGAAGTTGATTGTGTTATTAAAGAACTAAAAGATACTGAGGTTTTAGAGGCAGCTTTGATAGAAAACATCCAAAGAGAAGATTTAAATGTCATTGAAGAAGCAAACGCATACAAAAGCCTGATAAAAATTAAAAATATTAATAATGAAAAACTTTCAAAAATTATAGGAAAAAGCTCAAGCCACGTATCTAATATACTTAGGCTTCTCGAGTTAGAACAGCCAATACAGGAATTAGTAATTAAGGGTGATTTATCAATGGGACACGCTAGAGCGCTTATAGGCGTTCCAAATGCATTAGAAAAAGCAAATCAAATTATTGAGAAAAATTTAAGTGTTAGGCAGGTAGAAAAAATAACCTCTGAGTTTAAAAAAAATAAAAAAAACAGTCAACTAAAAGACCCAAACATTGCGGATCTTGAAAGAGAGCTATCAGATAAAATTGGATTAAAAACTTCTATTCAGTTTAATGAAAATGGCTCTTCAGGATCACTGACCTTATATTATTCAGATTTAAACCAACTTGACGATTTAATGAAAAGACTTAAGAAATAGTTAACTTTCTAAAATTTAACAAAAACCGCAAACCAATAACCATAGAAAGCTCACCATTTACCCTAATAGACTTCTCTGTTCTCATTAGTAATTTTAACAACTTCTTTTTTTTTTCATCATTATATTTTCGAAACATATCTATCATGTAGCTTTTTTCTCTAAATAAATATCTTGGAATATTAGCCGTGAAGTCTGATTCATTATTGTTATTTATAATTAAAAAAGAGTATTGCTTAAAAGAATAGTAAAAACTTGCAACATCAGTCAAATTAGAAATTTTTTTATTATAAAGATCAATCAACTTTTCATTGTTGCTTAAAACCTCAAAAAACATCTTATCCAAACCATGTGTTTTAGATGAAATAATTTGATTTAAATTTTCCTTTGTAATATCTTTGTTTTCTAACTTTTCTATTTTCTCTAAAGTTTGCTCTAAAAAAGCATATCTTTCATCCAAATTTTCTAACAACCACCAGTACAAAGTTTCATCAAGTTTTAAGGATGTTTTTTGTAACCACTTGTTCAAAAAAAGTTTTTTATCCTCTTTTGACAACTCATAGCACTCAATAACCCAACTATCTTTTCTTTTTAAAAAAATATTTTTTATTGTTTTTATCTTTGGAGAGTTTTCAAACTTGAACACAAATATATCATCGCCCGTCGATGCTCTATCAATATCATCCTCATTTGTTTTTAAAATGTCATCTACAAGATATATTTTTTGAGCACTAAACAAACCTGGCTCACTCCGATAAAGATTAAGATTCTTTATATTTTCTAATTCAAAACTATTTTTGGATCTATGGCCTGAAATAACAATCTGTTTAACTTTTTCCATGTACGTAATTTCAGAGCCAGATATGAAATAAAATTTTTTATTAAGGCTTAGATTATAATCTAATACAAAAGCAGATGTGTTAATCTTCATTTTGGCAATTTGATAAATCTTTACTTGAAATAAAATTAATAAATTGTTTTATGTTGTCCTCTATTGCTAATTCATACATTTTATTTAATGACTCATCCGAACCAAAATTATATCCTTCTGCTTTAGGAATATAGGAAAATCGAGAAAAAATTTTTCTTGCATGTAATAAACACTCATTTTCAACTTTTATTAAGAGATAATTAAATTTTAGTTCATAATCTAGTTTTGAAACAGCTTGATTTTTTTGAACAGATCTTTTTGTTTTTTCTTCTTCAATTTCTACTTTCAGCAGGTAGTTTGGCTCTGAGCTATTCCCAAAATATTTGTCTGAATATTTATAAATTGAAAAATTATCTGTGCCCGAATATCTAAAGGCAGTTTTATTATAAAGAGGGTTTTCTAGCGTGTCTTGTTCGCTATAAACAAAGTCTATGCTTTGACACGAATAAAGCAAATTACTAAATGCAATAATTAAAAAAACAATATACCTCATATAACAAAATTAATTATTTTTCCGGGAACATATATTTTTTTTATTATTTTTTTATCTTTAATATATTTCATTATTTTATTATCTTTCTCTACCATCTCAAAAATCTTAGTTTTATCGAATGATTTATTTATTTCAATAACACCCCTTGTCTTACCATTAATTTGAATAGCAATATTTACATTTTCATTATTATTTTCTATTTCTTCCACAGGCCATGCTTGTTCAATACAAAGGCCTTTTTGACTAATTGCTGACCAGATTTCTTCACTAATGTGGGGAACAAAAGGTTGCAATATTATTGAAAGTTTTTTTAAAGACCATTCAAAATTACTGCTTGAAATAGTATTTTTTGAAACAGCATTGTTAAGTAAATTAACAAATTCATAAACTTTTGCTACAGACTTGTTAAATTGAAACGCCTCTATATTGCTAGAAACCTCATTAATAATCTTTTTTAATTCATTAATTGTTTTATTATCATCACTGTCGTTTGTTTTGTAACTTCTGTACTTGTCTACAAACTCCCATAATTTATTTATTAATCTATATGATGATGTAATTCCATTTTCTGTCCACTGAAGATCTCTTTCAGGAGGGCTGTCTGATAACATGAACCACCTTGCGGTATCTGCTCCATAGAGCTCAATTATATCATTGGGATCAACGACATTTTTTTTTGACTTACTCATTTTTTCAATTTTACCCATTACTACTGGGTTATTATTTCTATCAAACAAAACGCCGTTTTTTTCTTGAATATCTTTAGGCTCAATCCAGTCATTTTTATTGTTTTTAAAAGTTTGATGAGTAACCATGCCTTGTGTGAACAAGCCCTTAAAAGGTTCACCTAATTTAAAATACCCCAAATCCCTTAATGCTTTTGTAAAAAACCTTGAATAAAGTAGGTGTAATATAGCGTGCTCTATCCCCCCTATATACTGATCAACTGGTAGCCAATAGTTAATATCACCTTCATCAAAAGGCATTTCCGATCTTGCGTTGCAATATCTAAAATAATACCAAGAGGACTCAAAAAATGTGTCAAAAGTATCAGTTTCTCTGAATGCTTTCATGCCAGTTTTTTTACATTTTGTTTCACCCCAGTTTTCAATATTTTTTAATGTACTGGATGTTTCGTTAAAATTTTCTACCTTAGGAAGCTTTACTGGCAAGTCTTCTTCATCAACTGGAATCACCTTACCATCTTCTCTATATAAAATTGGGATTGGACAACCCCAAAATCTTTGTCTAGATATACCCCAATCTCTAAGCTTAAAATTTGTTTTTCTTAATCCAATTTTTTTTTCTTGGATTATTCTAATTACCTTTTCTTTAGCTTCGTTTGTGCTTAATCCATTTAAAAAATCAGAATTAATAACTATTCCAGGCTCAGTGTAAGCAACATTTTTAATACTAAAATCATTTATATCTATGTTAGATGGGCGCAAAACTGGGATAACTTCTAAATTATATTCATTTGCAAAATCTAAATCCCGTTGATCATGCGCTGGACAACCAAAAATAGCTCCTAAGCCATATTCTTTGAGAACAAAGTTGCTAATAAATACAGGAATTTTTTTATTTTTAATTAATGGATGCTCAACAAACAAACCTGTATCAAAACCCTTTTTTGTTTTGTCAGGATTTAAGTCTTTACATTCTTCAATAAAGTTTTTTGCACTTATACTATTTTTTGATATTTCTTTTGAAATATTGTGCTCAGTAGATAGTGCGATAAATGTAGCACCAAAAATAGTATCCGGCCTAGTTGTAAAAATCTTTATATTTTTTTCGCTCTTTGATAATTTAAAATCTATTTCGGCTCCTACTGATTTTCCAATCCAATTTGATTGCATAACTTTAACTTTGTTTGGCCAATCTTTTAATTTATCTAAATCTTCTAATAATTCTTCTGAATATTTACTTATTTTTAAAAACCATTGAGACAACTTCTTTTTTTCAATAATTGCCCCAGACCTCCAACCTTTACCATCAATCACTTGTTCGTTAGCAAGAACTGTTTTATCAACCGGGTCCCAATTTACCTCAGCCTCTTTCTTATAAGCCAAACCAGAGTTGAACATATCAATGAAAAATTTTTGTTCATGTTTATAATAATTTGGATGACATGTGGCAATCTCTCTTTCCCAGTCTAGCGATAAGCCCATTTGCAAAAGCTGCTTCTTCATTGTTTTGATATTTTGATAAGTCCAATCCTCAGGGTGTTTTTTCTCTGTAATAGCTGCATTTTCAGCAGGAAGACCAAATGCATCCCAACCCATTGGATGAAGCACATTATACCCCTTCATTTTTTTGTATCTTGCTACCACATCTCCCAGTGTATAGTTTCTTACATGGCCCATATGTATTCTTCCAGAAGGATATGGAAACATCTCTAAAACATAATACTTTTCCTTTTTTTTATTTTTTTTCGATGAAAATACTTTTTTTTCTGACCATGCGTTCTGCCATTTCTTTTCTGTTATTCTATGATTGTATCTAGATGACACTATTTTAGCTTGATTGAAGTCTTATCTTTTTTGCTCTGTTTAGAATAGCATCTTCAATTTTAATGTTGTTTTTTTTATCTATTTCCTTGTTAACCCATTTTTGATTTTTAAAATCTTGACAGAAAGATGTAACTTTTAAGTTTTGTGTTTTTAGCTCAGAACCTGTGATAAAAATATTTAATTTGCATCTTTCATTTTCGTTGTTGCTTGTTGAATACCAATCTGTAATTATTGTACCACCAATTGGATCAGCTGAGTTTAATGGCATAAAATTTATTGTTTCAAGAGCACCTTTCCAAAGAAAAGAATTTATAGACATTCCAATCATACTAACATTTGAGTTGTTATCAGATTTTTTTCCAGTAATAATACCATCAACTGACAAACCATCTTTAAAAAGACCTCCTCCACTCATAAGTCTATTTTGTGCATCTCTAAGAGCTAATTCTTTATTTGACCCAGAATTAAATTTTGTTCCAGACCTATCAATAATTTCACCAGTTGTCTGAGCCTTGCTCCATAGCTCTTCCATTTCTTCATCGGTCTTATTTCTATTACAAGAGGATATGGTAAGGCTTAAAACAAAAATAAGTAAAATTTTAAAAAGCATTTAGATTAATTATTGTATTGAGGCAGAAATGTAAAACATAAAAAAACGGCACTATAAGAATAGTGCCGTTATAAGATAAAAAATTATCTAATTAAAATGACATGTTAGCACCGATGTACCATGCAGATCCATCAGTAGTGTCGTTAACACCTTCGTCTGAAGAGTCAACATCTGTGTATCCAAGATAAGCAGTTACACCAGAAGCTACAGCATATGAAACACTTGCAGAAGTTTTTTCATATGAGTCTTCAGTTGTTCCAGCTGTACCTAAAGTATGACTGTCTTGACCTTCACCTGATGTAGCACCAACGTTGAAAGTTAAGTCACCTGATACATATTTCACACCAACTTTTACAACTTCACCATCAACTTCAGTGTTTAATGATTCAGTAGTTGCTTGAGATACGATATCATCACCGTCAGCATAACCAACAGCAACAGTTAAATCTCCTGTAACAGCACTTAATCCGATGTGCATTCCACCTTCATCACTGTTTGCAGCAGTTCCAGTTTTACCACCTTCAGATTGAGAGAAACCAGCACCAATAGTTACTGCTGAGTCTCCTAAATCAGTTACATAAGTACCACCAATTGCATAGTGACCATCTCTTGTGTAAGTCGCACCGTTGTTTGACCCATCATCAGAAGAGAATGAGAATGACATTTTAAGACCATCAGCCATAAAGTCATCAGCAGTGTGATATTCAACACCGTATACTGTAGATGCTGTAGCAAAGTCCAATCCAGTTGGTGCTTTGTTAGTAGTAGTTACAGTTACGCCTTCAGAACCAGCTGAAGCAGGTACTGAGATATCATGTGAACCAGATGCGTTACCAGCATTTAGTACATCTAATTTTGATCCGTCAGTGAATTCTAAAGTGAAACCAGCGTCTGTGTCTCCACTTGCACCATTTTCGTTCATAAGCATAAAGCTTGAAGAAATAGTCATTCCACCGTCAGTAGTTTCAGATAATGACACTGTAAAGTTGTTGTCATTAATCTGTGCTCTTGTATCAGTTCCACCTGTTGGTGAATCAAATTCAAGACCAGTTTGGTGGTTACCACTCATAGTAGCTTCTACAGCTTGAGCAACAGATGCTGCGCCAAGAGTTGAAACTAAAGCAGTTCCCATTAATAGTTCTTTTTTCATAATTACTCCTTTTGAGTTAATGAATATTCATTAAATGTAAGAAACTAAACTTACATTAATTAGGTATTTATTAAAAAATTGAATAAATTTCAAAAAAAGCTTAGAAAACAAATTGATTATTTTAATAAGTGTTGTTTTTTTGCAACAAATTATAATTATGTTTGATATAAAAAAATATAAGGAAATCAAGGATTTTATCAAAAAAAACCATAAATTTAGCCAAATTATTGCTATTTCTAAAAATCACCCAAAGGACAGTGTAATAAATGCAATCAATTCAGGTGTTAGAATATTTGGTGAAAACAGGGTTATGGAAGCAAAATCTAAATTTGATGAACTCAAGATCAAGTATCCTGATTTAGAGCTTCACTTAACTGGACCACTTCAGTCAAACAAAGTTAAATTGGCTACAGAATTGTTTGATGTTTTTCATACTCTTGATAGAGAAAAAATAGCAAAAGAATTTTACAAATATAAAGACAATTTGAGAAATAAAAAAATATTTATTCAAGTTAATACAGGTGAAGAAAAAAATAAAAGTGGAATAAATCCATCTGAATTAAGTGATTTTAAAAATTTTTGTATCAACGACATAGATTTGAAAATTTGTGGGCTAATGTGTATCCCACCAATTGACGAAGACCCTTTATACCATTTTAATTTATTAAAAAATTTAGCACATAAAAATAAACTTCAAGAATTAAGCATTGGAATGAGCAATGATTATAAAATTGCACTTCAATTAAACCCCGCTTATATTAGGTTAGGAACTTTACTTTTTGGAAACAGGTAATGAAAAAAAAAATAAATTTTTTTAGTAATCAAAGTTCAGAAAAATTCCTGTCTCAGTTATTTCCAGACCTACTAATTACATCCAAAAACTTAAATGAATTATATAATGATAAAATCCCCACTGAAGGCGGCGTAGTTTTAATTAATGATTCATTAGAATTTACTAAAATTAATTTTAAAAAAATGAACAAAGAATTTTTGTTTTTTTCAAATATTGCCCCCAGTAGTAATATCGTAATCAAAAACCCTGATATCATTAAATCACCCCTTTTGATTTCTCAAATCAGAAGTGAAATTAAAAAATTTTTATCAAATAAATCAATTAACTTTAAAGATATTGAAGTAATCGATAGAGAGTTAATTAACGTAAAGAACAATAATTCTTGTAAAATAACTGACATTGAGTATGAAATTTTAACATATTTAATAACGTCAAAAGATTGTAGTAAGGAATATATAAAAAATAATATTTTAATGATCAAATCATCATTAATGACAAACTCCCTTGATAGCCATTTAACAAGAATTAGAAAAAAATTAGATAAACTACAAACCGGAATTAAAATCAAAGCAAGTAACGATAAACTAATAATTTATACTAATTGAAGAAATTTGGATTTATTAATTTGAAAAAATTTTTATCAAACTCCTCATTATATTTATGATTAAAAGTAGAGAGAACTAAATTTGTATCTCCAATAATTAATTCAATTTTTCTTATTAGAAGTGGATTATTCTCAAAATACATTTTTAATGTATATTCTTCATTTTGGTTAATGCCATTAGACTCCACAACAATATAATTATCTTTTGAGACTAGCTTTGAATTTCTAAAAAATTCAGGATTATTAAATATTTCAAAAAAAAACCATGCTGATGTGTCATTTGGATCAAAAAATTCATCTTCATCTAGATCAAAATTGTAATACATAGCTTTTGATTTACTTAGAATAATTAATATTTTTGTAGGTGTATAGTATTCAACCCTAACCCTACTTGCTCCCACTGAAATTTTTCCTTCACTTAAATTTAATTTATCTTTTTGAATAAATGACACTGAAAAATTATTTAATTCATCAAGGTAGTTTATAATTTCTTCATTTTCTGCAAAAACACTTTTTTGAAAAAAAAAACTTAATAAAATAAAAACTATAACTGAGAAAAAATTACTCTTTTTTAAGAACATGTCTTTTTCCCGCATTATTTGCTTCAGTTATTATCCCATCCTCTTCCATTTTTTCGATGATCCTTGCTGCTCTATTATAGCCAATTTGCAAATATCTTTGAATGAAACTTGTTGAAACCCTTTGTTGTTTTACAATTATATCAACGGCTTTATTATATAATTCATCTTTATTGTCAGAAACTAAATCTAAACTATCTTTTTGCAAACTATCAGCATCACTTAATGAAATTTCTTTTTTATAATCAAAAGTAGCCTGTGATTTTATTGAATTAACAACTTTTTCTACTTCAGTTTCTGAAACGAAACCACCATGTAGTCTTTTTATATTTCCACCATTTTCTAATAATAACATATCCCCACTTCCAAGTAATTGTTCAGCACCCATCTCATTTAATATTGTCCTGCTATCAAATTTACTCGCAACTTTATAACTAATTCTACTTGGAAAATTTGCTTTTATCGTCCCAGTAATAACATCTACGCTTGGTCTTTGTGTTGCTGTTATTAAATGAATACCAGAAGCTCTCGCCATTTGAGCTAATCGTTGAACAAGAGACTCTACTTCTTTACCAGCAACCATCATTAAATCTG
Organism: uncultured Alphaproteobacteria bacterium; assembly: GCA_902518985.1. Classification (GTDB taxonomy): domain Bacteria; phylum Pseudomonadota; class Alphaproteobacteria; order HIMB59; genus CACPNW01. The sequence goes on from CABYIF010000001.1 coordinate 58,058, forward strand.
CCATTTCATCTATTACCACAACAATAAAAGGCATTTTCTCCAATGGTATTTCTTTTTTTTCTATTATTGGTAATTTAGTATCACTATCAAAACCTGTTTGAACTTCCCTGTATAGTTTTCTGCCACTTGAAATTGTTCTAAGAACTTTATTGTTATAAGACTCAATATTTTTTACATTAACAGAGCTCATCAACTTATATCTATTTTCCATTTCTCTAACGACCCACTTAAGTGCAAAAACTGCTTTTTTAGGATCTGTTACTACTGGAGTTAAAAGATGTGGAATGTCTTCATAAACACTTAGCTCTAACATTTTAGGATCAATCAATATTAACTTACAATCATTTGGCTTAAATTTATACAGAATGCTCAGTATCATTGTGTTGATACCAACCGACTTACCGGAACCAGTTGTTCCAGCAATAAGCAAATGGGGCATTTTTTCTAAATCAGTGAACACCTTTTCTCCAGAAATATCCTTACCTAAAGCTAATGTTATAGAGTCATTTTTAGCTTTAAATTGATCATCCTCAATCAAATCTCCAAACAATACACCATCTCTTTTTGAGTTAGGGATCTCAATGCCTAGGCTGGTTTTTCCGGGTTGAGATGAAATTCTTGCCGAATAAGAAGACATCGCCCTTGATATATCCTCAGAAAGACCAATAACTTTACTAGATTTTATACCCGCATTAGGAACAAACTCAAATAGTGTAACTATTGGCCCACTTTTATATCCAATTACTTTACCATCAACTCCATATTCTGAGAGGGTCTTTTCTAGTTTTACTGACGATTCATCGTTAAACCTATTTAACTCTTTATTAAAATTTTTTTTGTTTAAGGATTTTATTAGTAAACTTACAGAAGGAAGACTAAACTTCAAACTATTTTTTTCTATTTTTTGATTTATTTTTTCAAAATTATTTGAAGATTTTTTAATACCCAATAGATTTTTTTTATTTAGAGTAGGTTCATTTCTTTTAGTATAGTTACTTAAACCAGTTGTTTTTTTGTTTATTCTTAATATTCTAAATATTGTAAATATTTTTAATATATTTTTTGCAAACCTTAATATGTATAAGAGTTTTAATATGTGCTTAAACCCTTTTAATTTTACAGAATAAGAAAAAAGAATTATGTAAACCCCTAATAATAATAAAAATATATTGAATAGAAAATTTAATATCGAGTTGCTTAAATAATTCTCAATAAAGTTAAATAATAGATCTGATATAAATATTGATGTTATTCCAAAATTTATATTAAAAAAATTATAAAATGATAATGATGCACTCAGCATTATTATTCCAACTAAATTTGAAATAAATTTAAATATAAATAGATTATTATTGAAACCAAAAACAAATTTAAAGCCGTTTATTAAAAAAAACACACTAACTAAAAAAGACAACTGTCCTAAAAGCACCATCGAGTAGCTTGATAAATAAGCTCCCCCTATGCCAAAAAAATTTTCAATTTGTGTGACGTCAACATTATCTGAAAAGCTGTTGAAACCTGGGTCATTATTATCATAGGTTATAAGGCTCCCAAGATGAAAAATACTAAACGTTAATATTAATAGCCCAAAAACTAGCTTTACTATAAATAATTTTACTGAACCATACTTGAACATATAGTTAGATTGTAATACATTTAGATTATGGTAATTCGAAGAAAATTATGAAAGAAATACGCTCAAATATTAATATTATTGGCGGGGGTCTAATAGGTGCCTCAGTTGGTTATTCTCTATCTTTACTTGGCTATAAAATAACTATAATTGAAAAAAATAACCAATATAACTCTGCTAAAGATAAAGATCATAGAACTATAGCGGTATCTGAGGGAACTAAGAATTTTCTCACTAACATTGATATTTGGCCAAGTATAAAAAATTTTTCACAACCTATAAAAAAAATAAAAGTAATAGATAGAAAAATCTCTAACATACTAGAATTTGATAATAATAGAAGAGGCTCAAACCTGGGTTACATTGTAAAGAATAAATATTTGTTGGATATTCTTTATAAAAAATTAAAAAATAATAAAAACATAACTATCTTAAACAACTCTTTAGTTGAGAGTTTTCAAATGCAAAATGATTGCATTATTACTAATTTGGGAAATCAAATGATTTTATCAGACTTAAATATTGCTGCAGATGGAAAAAAAAGTTCTGTTAGAAAATACTTAAAAACACCTATTTTTAATAAAAATTATAAAAAATCAGCATTGGTTTTAACCTTTACTCATTCTAAAAACCACAACAGTACAGCATTTGAATTTTTTTATAAAAATGGACCTCTTGCAATTCTTCCTATGCAAAAAGTTAATAATACTTTTGTAAGTTCAATTGTTTGGACAAATGATAGCGGCTATTTAGAGCAGGTTCACAAAACTAATAATAAAAATCTTTTATCAATCTTAAATCAAAACACCCAGCATGTTATTGGAAATATAAATAAAATTTTAACTAAACAACTATTTCCAATTACTGCACATTTAAATACAAGCTTCTTTAAACAAAGAACAATATATATAGGTGACGCAGCCCACTCTTTTCATCCAATAGCTGGACAAGGATGGAATTTGGGAATGAAAGATGTAGAAAACCTGTTCTATCTGGCTAAAAATTACAAGGCCTTAGGGATAGATGTTGGAGATAATATTTTTTGTAAAAAATATCATAATGAAAATTTTTACAATGCTTTTAGATTATATCAAGTGACAGATAAGCTTGATCACGTATTTAAAAATCAAAACCCTTTACTCACTATTGGAAGAAAATTAGGATTAAGCTTTATTCAAAAAAATAAAAAAATTAACAATATGATTAGTGATTTTGCTATGGGAATTAATTAACTACTTTGTCAGACAAATCACCAGCAAGTTCTAAATCAATTATGGATAGCAGTTTACTATAGAAATCAACAGAATTTTCAGTTTCAAGTAATGCCTGCTTATCAATATTTTTAAAAGGAGAAACCATTGCAATAAACTTTATTATTTGATCAGTTTCGATATTTTCAATCTCCTCTAAATTTAAATCAATACTTTTTATTTGAATGTAATTTTTGTATTTTTTAATTAAGGAATATCTCTGGTCTTCCGAAAAAGCATAATAATCTTGATTATTTTCTATAAGCTCAGCACTAATCATCCTAAAATTATAATCAGGTCCTAATTCTTTAATAACCTTAAAACAACTAGTGCCTTGCAAGCTTATTAAATATCTTCCGTCATTAGTTTCGTTAAAGCTATGTATTTTACCTATGCAACCGATACTAAACAAATCTCCATTTTCATCTGTTTGAATCATTCCAATTAATCTATCTCTTCCCAAAGAATAATTAACCATTTCTAAATACCTTTTTTCAAAGATATTAAGAGGAAGACTTGTGCCTGGAAACAAAACTGCCCCATTTAATGGAAATATTGGTAATTCCATTTCAAGAAAACATAATTTGAGAAAGTTTTTTTCTATAATGAATTGTATGCTCGTTTGAATTACCTAGTGCCCCAAAAAACTCCACCATTTTTTCTTTAACCTTATCTTTGTTTTTTGAATAATGCTTTAATAACAAATCAAAACAATTTTCATAATCTTGTATTGAGAAATACTTGTCTGCAATTTCAACAATCAAACTTATATCATTAGGTTTCTTATTTAATCTATTTATTAATTCTTCAATATCTGGTCCTGATAAATTTCCACTTATTATTTTCATTTTCTTTAACAATTGTTTTATTTCATCATTATCTTGTATATCTTTTTCTAAAGACTCAATAAACGCATTAGCTTCTTCAAACTGCTTTTGTTCTATGAGGCACTCTAAATAAAAAATTATCGCCGGAACCTCATTAGAATTTTTTGATATAAATTCAATTAGCGTATCTTTTGTTTCTTCAAATTTTTTTTCTGCTATAGCGTTTTTTATTTGCTCATAAAATTCACTAAAATCATCTTTAATTTTTGATCCTAAAGATTTCTCTATAAATTCTATTACTTGATTTTCAGGAAGAACACCTTGAAAAGCATTAACTATTTGTTTGTCTTTAAAAGCAAAGACAGTTGGAATTGATTGGATTTTTAGATGCGAAGCAATTTGCTGATTTTCATCAATATTAATTTTAACCAAAACAATTTTGCCACCTGAATTTTTAGTAACTTTTTCTAAAGTTGGCGTTAGTTGTTTACAAGGACCACACCAAGGAGCCCAAAAATCTACAACAATTAAGTTATTAACACTTGCTTCTACAACCTTATCGTTAAATTCGCTTTCATTGATATCTAATATGTTTGTTGTTTTGTTCATAAAATATTAACTACACTATAATCATCTAGTGAAAAAATATTAACCTTTTTTTTATTTTCAAGAATAAAACTAATAAAGTCACTTGTTTTTATTGAAATCGTTGTTGTGTTTACAAGTGGATGAAAGTTTATAATCTCACTTTTAAAGAGTTTTTCATCTAAATAAAAAATCACAACATTGTTCTTATCATTTAATAGAGCATAAGGGGAAACAGACCCCGGTTTTATTCCCAGGTATTGATCTAAATATTTTTCGTTTGCAAATGATAGGTTTTTTGCATCAATTGACTTAGAAAATCGCTTAATATCAACATCTGCATTTTCATCACAAGAGAAAAGAAAAAATTTATTTTTTTTATTTTTTAAAAATAAGTTTTTAGTGTGAGATCCATCTATTTTTCCTCTAAAATTTTCAGAATCCTCAACTGTAAAAAGCGGTTTGTGGTTATGTATTTGAAAATTTATCCCTTTTTCACTAATTAATTTTAATAAATCTGATTCTGTTAGCATAAATAGTACTATATTTATTTAGAAATAAGGTATTTAAATAAAATTAGTAAATTAACAATGAATAAAAAAGCAGTAGTAATAGGAAGTGGTTTTGGGGGAATTGCAATAAGTCTCAGACTAAGAAAATTAGGCTATGAAACAACTATTATTGAAAAACTCAATGAAATAGGAGGTAGAGCAAGAGTTTTTGAGATTAATGGATACAAACATGATGCTGGTCCTACTGTAATTACGGCCCCATTTCTTTTTGATGAATTATTTGAATTATTTAATAAAAAAAGACAAGATTATTTAAAATTTGTCCCTCTAGAACCGTGGTACAGGTATTATTTTCATGACGGTAGAACTTTTGATTATTGTTCAACAATAGATAAAACTAACCAACAAATAAGTAAGTATGATAAGAGTGATATAGATGGGTATAAAAAACTTTTAAATCAATCAAAAAAGATTTTTGACGTAGGGTTCACAAAATTATCAGATAAACCATTTATTTCATTTTTTAAAATGATTAAAGTGATTCCAAATTTAATTTTTTTACAAAGCTATTTGACTGTTTCGCAGCTAGTAAATAAATATCTCAAAAACCCTTACCTTAGAAAAGCTTTTTCAATTCACCCACTTTTAGTTGGTGGTGACCCACATACAACCACATCTATATATGCCTTAATACATTATTTGGAGAGAAAATGGGGTGTGTTTTTTTGTATGGGAGGAACTGGTAAGATTGTTTCTGAGCTTAAAAAATTAATGATAAATTGTAACATTGAAATAAAAACAAATACGGAAGTAAAAGAATTTATTGTAGAAAATAATAAAATTTCAAAAATTATTACAGATAAAGAAGAAATTACTAACTTTGATCTTGTGGTTTGTAATGCTGATCCACCAGTTGTTTATTCCAAATTATTAAAAAAATATAACTTAAAAAGACCTTTCAAAAAAGAGAAAAATCTTCTCTATTCCATGGGGCTTTTTGTTCTTTTTTTTGGAACTAAAAAAAAATATAATGATGTAGCTCATCACACTATCTGGATGACTGAAAGATTTAAATCTTTATTGCATGATATATTTAGAAAAAAAATTTTATCGAAAGACTTTTCTTTATACATCCATAGACCTACGGCTACAGATAAATCATTTGCGCCTGAGGGCTGCGATAGTTTTTATGTATTGTGTCCCGTTCCTAATCTTCAAGGTAATATTAATTGGGATAAAGAATCAGAAATTCTTAAAGACAGAATTATTAGTGAATTATCCAACACCATAATGCCAGATTTAGAAAAAACGGTAACAGATGTTTTTTGGATGAACCCAAATGATTTTAATAAAGATTATAATTCTATGCATGGGTCTGGGTTTTCGATAGCACCTATTTTTACGCAATCAGCCTGGTTTCGTTATCATAACAAAGACAAAAAGATAAAAAATTTATATTTTTCTACTGCTGGAGCTCATCCAGGGGCTGGTATACCAGGAGTCCTCTCATCTGCTAAAGTTGTAGAAAATATTATTAAAAAAGAATTAAATATTAAGTGAAACATCTAAAAATTAACTCAACTCATGATTTAAGAAAAGAGGGCAAAAGTTTTTATTGGGCAAGCTTTTTTCTACCTAGAAAGTCAAAACTAGAAGCTGGTACCCTCTACTCAATTTGTAGATATTTTGATAATATTGCAGACGAAAACAATGAAGACAAAACTGTATTTTTAAGAGAGTCAATTGAACAAATTAAAAAAGACAAAAAAAATGATGTGAATATTTTTTTAAAAAAAAACAATATAAATGTAACAATATTTTCAGATCTAATTGAAGGATTGATAATTGATCAAAAAACAGTCATTATTAAAAATAGGAATGATCTAATAAAATACTCTTATCATGTAGCTGGGACAGTAGGCTTAATGATGTCAAAAATTATTGGAGTAAAAAGTGACAAGGCAGCACCTTGTGCTATTGATTTAGGCATTGCAATGCAATTAACTAACATTGCTCGAGATGTTTACGAAGACGCTCAAATGCAAAGAGTCTATTTACCCTCTGAATGGCTTCCAAATATTAATCTTTTGAACTTAAAAGACAAAAATAGTATTAATTTAGACCAAGAAAAACAAATATCAGATGCAATTCATCGAATAATTGATTTATCTAATAATTTTTATAAAAATGGATTTGCAGGTTTGCGTTTTATTCCTTTAAAAACAAGATTGGGAATCTATATTGCTGCTAATGTTTACAGAGGCATTGGTATTAAAATAAAAAAAAATGGAAAAAAATATTTAAAAAAAAGAATTTATTTAAATTCATTTGAAAAAACATTAATAACAATAAAATCAATTATTTTATTTATATTTATTCCAATCATTAATTATAAATATTTAATCTTGAGAGAAAATCTACCCAATGAAAATTTATAAAGCGGCTATTATTGGACTGGGGCCAAGTGGTTTAGCGGTAAACAAATTAATATATGGTAAAAAAGAAGATGAAGTTATTGCATTCGAAAATACAAATTTCAAAAATAGGAACAATTTATTTGGTTTTTGGCTAACTGATTGGATGAAGCCTTTTGAAAAACTAATTAAAAAAAAATGGCATAATTGGTCAATAGGCAATGATTTTATAAAAATAAATCATTATGAAAAAAATTATCCATATTGTGTAATTAGTTTTGATACTTGGAGAGAATATTGTTTAGATAACCCAAATAAAATAGAAATCAAAATTGAAAAAGTACTAAGGTACTATCCAGTTAAAAATTACTTCAAAATAATTACAGAAGATAAAAGAGAATATTTTGCAGAGAAAATTTACGACTCAAGATCAATTAAACATAAAAATAACGAACTCATTCAACACTTCTTTGGCATTAACATTACGACAGAAGACAATAAATTTCATGAAAACGAAGCTACACTGATGCATTTTACACAAGAAGAGAGTATGTTACATTTTATATATGCTCTTCCGTTTAGTCATAATAAAGCACTTATTGAGTCAACAGTATTCTCAAAAGAAATTTTAACTGAGAATTGGTATAGAAACAAAATTGATAAATTTCTTAAAAATTTAAACATTACAAAATACGAAGAAAACGAAATAGAAAGAGGTGTTATACCTATGTTTTCTGCAGAAGAAAAATCAGCAAATCATCCAAATATTTTTAATATTGGAATAAGGGGTGGGGCATGTAAAACCTCAACTGGCTACGCTTTTTCTTTTTTAATAAAACAAATACTACTTTTAAAAAAAACCAATAAAAATAAAGTTTATGTTCATAATTTTATTGAGACAGAAATGGATAAAATATTTATAAAATATTTAAAAAATTTTAATGAAAATGGTAAATCATTTATTAATTTAGCAAAAAATTTAAATGGTTATGAATTTCAAAGTTTTATGATGGGTCAATCATCACTTCTAACTAAAATTAAAATAATTAATAGCATGCCAAAGATGCCATTTATAATGTCAATTTTTAAAAATTAATATGAACGATCTTACGTTTTTTAATATTTTATCTTTTTTCTTAATATTTTTTATAGGCTTACCTCACGGCTCCTTTGATGGAGCAGTTGCATCCTTAGTTGGTTTTAGGAGTAAAGCAAAATTTCTTCAGTTTCTTTTATGTTATTTGATCTTGTTTGCCTTTGTTATTGTGTTTTGGGTTTATTATCCAATAATAGCATTATTAATTTTTCTTATTATGACTATTGCACATTTTGGTTTGTGTGATTGGGCAAATTTTAAGCTTAAAGATAATAAATATTCAATATGCTTTACTTATGGCATGACAGTAATATTTGGAATAATTTTTTTTAATGAAAACCAGTCATTCCAAATATTTAAATACTTAACAAATGATAATATATATTTTTTAAGACCATATTTTTTCATACCCTATATATTAACATTGCTCTCTATATTTTATTTTATATACTTGTCTTACTATGAGGTTAAATTACGCATTGGCGTTTTAGAAATTTTATTTCTTTTGTTAATTTTTTATTTATTTGACCCACTTCTCTCTTTCTCAATATATTTCTGTTTTTTTCACACATATAAACATCTTAAAAACTTAATAACTAATGTTTATTTACATCTATCAAATAAAAAATTTGTTATTTTTTCAACTTTAATTTTTACAACTATTTCTTGGATTGGAGGTTTGGTAGTAATTTTAATTTTAGCTAATAATTTCGATCTTTATGAATCAATTTTACAGGTTATTTTCATAGGCCTTGCAGCACTAACTTTACCTCATATGATATTAGTAGATTTTGTATATCGACGAAAATACAATTAAATCATTTCGTCTTATATTGACTTATAAACTTAAAGTGTTAATTGTGATTTTATGCGGGCGTAGCTCAGGGGTAGAGCGCAACCTTGCCAAGGTTGAAGTCGAGGGTTCGAATCCCTTCGCCCGCTCCAAAAACATTGTAATCACTTAATTTTCTGAAAAACCCCCTCAATGCACCTCAATGTACTTTTTTGCTTTTGTAACAGTCAATACATTGAGTATTTAATCTTAATATTTTAATTAAATATTCTAGTTTCAAAAATTTTTTTAATGATACTTTCTAAAACATTAACCACAACAGTATTGCCAAATTGTTTGTATGAAACAGAATCTTTTTGATGTAATTTAAAATTTTCAGGAAAACCAAAAAGTCTTGCACATTCTCGAGGAGCAAGTTTTCTTATTTTATTGTTAATTTGGTATAAACCTGTTTTTGCACCTACTCCACCACCATAAGCAGTTAATGCGATTGCATGTCCAAATTGACTATAAATCCTTTCACCTTGCCCACCCTTATTTACTATACCAACTCTAAAACTTTTCTGAGGATAACTATTAAACATATCTTTAATTGGTTTTGTTTTAGTTAAAACAATATCATCTCTTTTGATTACATACTTTTTAGTCTCTTTATCTGGTAAAATTATATCTTTTATTACTGATTCTTTATTGTTTGAATTATCAAAAGAAAAATTTTTGATTTTCAAATTTTTTCTAAATGAAACTAAATAAATTCTTTCTCTTTTTTGTGGCACGCCATAACTAGATGCATTTATTACTTTATAAAATGTATTATACCCAATTTCATCTAATGTACTTAATACAGTAGATAGAGTTTTACCATTATCATGTTCTTTAAAATTCTTAACGTTTTCTAAAAGTAAAACTTTAGGTTTATGATATTTGGCAATTCTGGCAATATCAAAAAAAAGCGTACCTCTCGTATCTTTAAAACCTAATCTTTTTCCAGATATACTAAATGCTTGACATGGAAAACCTGCACATAAGATCTGATGACTTGGTATATCTTTTTCATGAATTTTAGTAATATCTCCTGAGGGTTTGATTTTAAAATTATCGAAGTATACATCTTGACAATTCTTGTCCCATTCAGATGCAAATACACATTTAGTACCAAACTTTTTAAGAGCAATATGAAAACCACCTATACCGCAAAATAAATCTATATAATCAATTTTTCTCTTAGGGTTCACTTTATCATTTCTAAATATAGTTTATTATCTTCATCATATTTTTCGGAGTCTAACTGTATAGTAAATATCACTGTAGGACTGTTTGTATTACTTTTTTTCTTAATATAATATGAATTACTTTCCCCAATTCGTGACAAAAATAACCTTATATCCTGAAATTTAATCTCATTAACACTTCTTATCTGGGTATCGGTCTTTAATGTAATCTTAATTCCTTTTTCATCATTACTAAATTCTGCATCTATGTATTTTGTTTTTAAAAAATCAATTATCTCACCTTTATTTTTCTTTGGTAAATAACTAGTGCCACTTCTTTTTTTTCTGTAGAGACCTTCAACTTTAAAGTTTCTTTTAAAATTTTGTCTATGTATTAAGAAGAAATTATTTTCATTTTTAGACGTTATAATAAATTCTATATTTTTTTCTTGGAAATAATTATCAATACATTCATATATTAAATCAATTTCACAATCTAATTTTATACCACTTTGATTTGGGTTTTTGTAGTATTCATATCTGCCTTTCATATGTTCAAGGATTTTACTTGTTTTAAATACTGCTGACTTTTTTAAATCTCCAAGTTTATAACTTTTATTTTTTTTATCTATCAGAACAACAAACTGTGATATCTGTGATTTTCTTTCTTTAATTTCTATATTAAATATATTTTTATTTTTTTTAAAAATCTTAATGTCAACTTCATTTGAGTCTGACCCACCAACCCCACTGGAGGGTCCAACAATATTTACCATTCCTTTGGAAATATCACTTAGAAAAGATTCTGCATATTTCTCAGTTATTTTCCAATTCATAAACTGAGTTTAGCAAATTATTCTGCATCAACCAACTTTCTTACAGTTAGTTTTTAAAAAAAGTTAAGAATATACAATGCACCTTCAATGCACTTTTTGAGAAAAGCATTATATACTCTAGATAATTAAAAGTGAGTGAAGTATTCGAATCCCTTCGCCCGCTCCAAAATTCTAGATACATTAGTTTTAATCAGCTTTATATCGGCACTTATATAATTAAATTCTTGATGAATTAAAAAAATTAATAGAGTTTAAAGATATTATTATGAAATTTATCTTTACTTTACTCTTCTTAGTTTTTTGTTCTTTCACAAACTCCTATGCTAAACCACCTTACGATGGAACTATTTGGTACTTTCCAGATATAATTAATTCTAATGACCCAACAACATTTAAGGAGTTAATTTATATTGGTAAAGATTATCGCGAAATGTTTGATCGAAGAAAAGGTGGCAGATGGTTAAATAAAGAAGCATTTTTATTTAATGCAGTATACGAGGAAAGAACAATTGAAATACAAGTAAATCCTGAATTTAAAAATGTTGATAATGCACTTAAGGAAGCGTTTTACTATTCTGAAGTGATTGGAAGATTGCCAAATTTCTTACTAACTAATGTAAAAACTGTCTGGATCCATAAAGGAAAAAAAAACTATGGTGGCGGTAATGAAAATTTATTGATTCATACTGGTAGAAGTAAGGAATATATTTCTAAAGGTATCCTAGAAGAAGTTTTTATCCATGAAGCAGGCCATACCTCTTTAGATTGGGATTTCGGAGGATTACTAAGTAAAACACTATGGCAAAAAGCAAAAAGAAAAGACAAAGAACATATTTCTGATTATGCCAAAAAATTTCCTCGTAGAGAAGATGTGGCTGAGAGTATTTTGACATGGATAGCTGTGCGTTATCGTTCAGACAGAATATCAGAAGAAAATAATGAAATAGTTCTAAATACAATACCTAATCGCTTGAAGTTCTTTGATGAACAAAATTTTGATATGTACCCTTTAGTTCCTCGAGAGTAGTATAGGGTTTTTTTACTTTTCATTGGCACTGTATCGGCACTTCAGATAAAATTATAAAATTGATGGAATAAAATGTTTTAGATTACTAAGGATTGTGGTGATCAAGTTCATACCCAGCAACACTGCCAAGGTTGAAGTCGAGGGTTCGAATCCCTTCGCCCACTTCAACAAGGCTTTATAATTATATTTAAATAAATTTATAAAAACGTTATGTATTATAATTAATCATTTTATGTTAAGTTAATTATAAAAAAAATGATCATCTTTAATCCATTAAAAGAAATAATTATATGGTTTGAGTATATTATCAATTTTTTACCAGGAAAAATTGGTAAACTTATTAGAATCTTTTGGTTTTCAATAAGAACAAGAAAAATTTTTGGAGTTAGTGTTGATACAGGCTGCAGATTTATTATGTTAAGCAACATAGAATTTGGAAAAGGAGTGGGCATATCAAGAAACTGTAGTTTTTTAGCAGATGGAGGAAAAATAATTATTGGAGATAAAACAGCTTTTAACGAAAATTGTCATATTAATGCTTCAAATGGTGGAACAATTAAAATTGGAAAGAAATGCCCAATTGGTCCAAATGTAGTAATGAGAACTTCTAATCATAATTTTAATAACAAAAATATATATATTCAAGATCAAGGTCATACATCTGGGAATATTACTATTGAAGATAACTGCTGGATAGCTGCCAATGTTACAATACTTAATAATGTTAAAATAGGTAAGGGAAGTGTTATTGGTGCTGGAGCAGTAGTAACAAACAATATTCCTGAAAATAGTATTGCTGTGGGGATCCCAGCAAAAGCAATAAAAAAGATACCATAGAAATGTACCCTTAATCTAATAACAACTAATTCTAAAATTCTAAACAAATTAGAAAAATTCTACAGCCCCAAATTTACATTTATAATTAAAATTAAATGTTATTAAGTAAGCAATATTTAAATATTCTTAATTAGTATTGCAAATTTATTAATAAACCATAAAATAAAATCATGAAGAATATTTTACTTTATATTTTGGTTTTACTTACACCTCTTTTTTTAACAAGTTGTAATTTAGGTGCTGCTTGGAATGTTGGCTGGTAATCATTAGTAATTAATTTTTTGACTAAATCATTTTAATAATGAAAGAGCTGCCAATTGCTATATATACAGATCACTCAATAAGTAAAACACTGTGCTATAGTTTTGCTTTAGGCTCAAAATCACTGATGTGTCATGTAAATAATTTTAAAGAATATAATAAAACTATTATTACTTACGGGGTGTTAAGAGGGACCGGCGAATTGCTAAAAAAAGTAAATAAATACTATTATATTGATCATGGATATTTTAATCAATCTAAACGAGTTTTTGAAAATAAAAAGACAAATGTTATCGATTTAGATGGCTATTTTAGAATTGTATTCAATAATTTAATTTTTAATAATAAAGGCAAACATTCTTCTGATAGATTAAATAAACTTAATTTAAAATTTAAGAATAAAAAAAAATCAGGGCAATATATTATCTTATCTGAACCATCTGATGCTATGAAAAAATTTTATAATGTTAAAAATTGGACAGAGGAAACAATAAAATTAATTAAAAATTTTTCAGATCGCAAAATTATTATTCATAATAAATTTTCTAAAGTATCATTAAATGATTTACTTTTAGATGCTTGGGCTTTTGTCAGTCTTCAATCAACAGCTGGTTTTAAGGCGATGATTTATGGAGTGCCTGCATATTTTACTGATAAGACATTAAGAGCTATAAGTAAAATTGAAGAAATAGAAAAACATGAAATTAATTATGAAATATTTAATAGCCTTGCATATTCACAATGGACTATAAATGAAATAAAAAGTGGAGAAGCTTGGGAATTTATATCAAAACAACAAAATACTAATTGATCTAAAGATTTTACTTAACGTAAAAACTTATATTAAAGCTTATTACTATTCTTTCTTCTTTTGATAAATTTGGATTAACGGAATGATCTAAATAACTTGGAAAAAGTATTAATCCTCCTTCTACTGGACTTATAGAATTAACCATTGCGTTAAGAGCATTTGGAGTTTTTGCCAATGGATGCGAGTACACTGGAGCTGGCCTTGGATCATAAAAAACAATATCTCCTGAGTTTATTGGAGCTCTAACATAGTAAGCCCCACTAATAGAGCTATTTCCATGATGATGTCTTGAGTTTTCAGCACCACCTTTATTAACAATAGCCCACATTTCGGTAATTTTGATACTTTGTTTATTATTGTCCCAATTCATGTCATTAATGACTTTTTCAATATTTGGTAATATTAACTTAATAAAATTTTGTGGCTCAGCCGTTTTTAAGTCAAATTCTTTTGAATGCCATCCTCTGACATTACTCCTAGTTAAGCCATCACTATCTTCATTTTGAAGTTTTTTTATATAATTGAATATCTGCTCATTGGTTTCTTTATAATTTTCTATTTTTGAAACCCACACAGGAGTTGAGAAAAAGAGCGTTGGATTTGACATGAAATATTATTTTAATTTTATAATATAATTAATTGCTATTATAATTTAATTATACTCTAAATGAAGCAAAATGATAAAAATATAAGCAATGATTATGAAAATCATATTAATTTAGGCATAAAATACATCAAGTCTGGCAACATTGCGAAAGGAATAACCAAATTAAAATATGCAATTAACTTAAATGATAAAAATTATAAAGCATATATAAATTTAGCCAATGCCTATTTATTATCTAAACAGATAGATAAAGGCATAAAGCTTCTTTTTGATTTTTTGAATAAAAACAAAACTGAAATTAACGTATTGAATCATTTAGTAAAAATTTGTTTGCAATATAAATTATATGATAAATTGCCTAAAATATTTAAATTTAATAATTCAAATCAATTTAGAGAAAAGGATTTATACTATTTGTATTATGCCCAAGGTTTATTTTATGAGCTAAGATTTGAAAATAAAAATGCTATAAACTCGTATAAATTATCAATATCATCAAATCCTAATTTTTTTAATTCATATGATAAATTATTAAATTTATTGGAACTATCAAATGATATAATAAATTTTGAAAATTTAATTAAAAAAGCAAATAAAATTTTTCATAATAATAAAACTATACTCTATTATCAGGCTTTACTTAATAATCGAAGAAAGGAATTTAAATTATCAGAAGATATAATTTTAAAAAATAATTTAGAAAATCATTTTAAAAATAAAAATTATGATTTTGAAAGATTATTAAATCTTCAATCAAAAAATAATGAGAAGCTAAAAAATTACAAAATATCATATGATAAAATAATAACAAGAAACAACTTAATTAAAAATTATGAAGAAAATAAAAATTATAATAATACTGCCATCATAGACAATATTCATAAATATAAAAATTTTTACAACAAGAAAAATGTGAAATTAATTACTAATAAATTAAATTATATAGATGACTCAAATTTAGTCTTTCTAGTTGCATTCCCAAGATCTGGAACAACGTTATTGGATACAATTTTAAGAACACACTCTAAAATAACAGTATTAGAGGAAGAGCCTTTTTTAATTAAAGCACGTCACAAATATTTTGAAATGAATGATAATAAATTAGACTCATTGCTAAAAATTACACAGTTACAAAAGGATGATATTAGAAATAGCTATTTTAATGAAATAATAAAACAGAAATATGATCGCAAAAAAATCTTAATAGATAAACTTCCATTGTCAATTATTGAATTGGGTTTTATTAAATGTATATTTCCTTATTCAAAAATTATCCTAGCTTTAAGACATCCTTGTGATGCTGTTTTAAGCTGTTTTTTTAGTTCATTTAAAATAAATGATGCAATGGCTAGTTTTTTAGATTTTGAAGATACTGTTTCTTTTTATAATGAAGTTTTTAATTTATTTGAATTTTATGAAAATGAATTGGACCTAAGTTTGCATAAAATTAAATATGAAGAAACCGTAGGAGATTTTGAGAATAGCATTAGAAATTTATTAAAATTTTTAGATCTAGATTATGAAAAACCTCTAGAAAAATTTTACCAAACAGCATTAAATAGAAACAGAATTTCTACTCCTAGTTATAGTCAAGTTGTAAGCCCACTTTATTTCTCTTCTATAGGACGTTGGAAAAAATACTCAAATTTCATAAATCCAGAAAAAAACTTAAAAAAGTGGATTAAAAAATTTAATTATTAGTTTTTTTTATATATTTTTTTATTAGCTCAATAGTTTTTAATACTCTATTGTGGTGTTCTTTGTAGTTTTTTCTGCCACTAGAAATACGTGGATATTTTTTTACTAATTCTAAAATATATTTTGGAGTTTGATTATTTTTGCTCAATGTCTAAAAAGTCTTTTTTTTGTAAAATATAATGAAATTTTATTCTTTATTGCAAATTTTATAATTTTAATATCATTAATTGAACCAAATGGCTGAGCAACAATTTTGCAATTATTCTTTTTAAGCAAACTAATCCCATCAGCAAATGGAAAAAACCCATCAGAGACACAAACATAGTTTTTTGACTTATTGTTTGCCTTCATTTTGTCTAAAGCAATTTTTAAAGCATCAATTCTATTAGTTTGTCCCATACCTAATCCAATTGTTTTTTTATTAGATGCAAGAACAATAGCATTTGACTTTAAATGTTTCGCTACTTTCAGAGAAAAAACTAGATCATCAATCGATTTTTTAGATGCTTCTTTTTTAGAGACAAGATTAATAAACTTATGATTAATATCAAAATTATCATTAACTTGAATCAATTTTCCAAATATTGTTGACCTAAACTCTTCTTTCTTCCTATTAATTTTGTCTAATTTAATTAAAATTAACTTCTCTTTTTTTATCAAAATATTCTCAGCTTTTTTATCAAATTTTGGACTCACTAAAATTTCAAAAAAATTTTTATTTATTATGTTGGCCAATTTTGAATTTATTGCTCTATTAACTAAAACTATCCCACCAAAAGAACTTTTTTTGTCAGACTCTAAGGCTCTTAAAAATGCTTGTTGAATATTTTTTGCTGAAGCCACAGCACACGGATTTGTATGTTTTATAATAACGCACGTTGGTTCTTTAAATTCTATCAGACAGTTGTAACCACTATCAATATCTATAATATTATTATAGCTTATTTCTTTACCATTTAACTGATACTTAGAAATTGATATTTTATTATTGTTTTCAATTGATGCCTTTTGATGGGGATTTTCTCCATATCTTAATTTAGTTTTATTTAAAAAATTTTTGTCATTTTTAAAATATCTATAAATATAATGATCATATTCAGAGGTGAGCTTAAAAGTCTTAGTTGCCAACAATCTTCTAAAATTTAAAGTTGTAAGCCCTTGGTTTTTTCTCAAATTTTGTATTAATTTTTTATAATCACTAATTTGAGTAATTGTTGTAACATATCTATAATTTTTACTTGAAGCTCTTAATAAGCTATTACCCCCTATATCAATCATATTGATAGCCAAATTTTCATCTTTAATGATTGAGTATTTCTTAAAAGGATAAAGATTAACAACAACAATATCAATATCTGGAAAATTTAATTTTCTGAACTCTCTTTTATGTTCTAAACTATCTTTCTTATGTAAAATAGAGCCATAAACTTTTGGATGAAGCGTCTTAACCCTACCGTCTAAAATTTCTTTGAAACCTGTTAGTTTAGATAAACCAAGACACTTATATCCAAGTTTAATTATTTCTTTACTGGTTGCTCCCGTAGAAACAAAATTATAATTAAATTTTGATAAATTACTACATAGATAATCTAAATCACTCTTATCATATACAGATATAAAAGCGAATTTTTGGTTTATATTTTTTCTAACGACCATTTTCTTGTCTGCTTAGTATTATTTATAACTCCTTTAACAACTATTTGTTTTGTAGGAACAGTATAATTTTTATCAACTATTATACTATCTTCTACAACTAATTCTGCATCACTTTTAAATAACCACATATTATTTTGTTTTGTTTTTAGAATTACATTTCTTTTACTATTCGTAAAATTATATGAAATGCCATCTACAAGATGAAATCTAATGTGATAAAATATTCTATTGTTTGTCTTTTTCAAAGAAATTATTGAGTCCTCACCTAGTATTTTATTACTATTTCTACTAATAATTAATTTTCTTTTTAAAATTTTATTAAATTTTTTGACATACCCATTATGAGATCCCTCAAAAATTATATTTTTTTCATTTACATCTCGGTTAAACACAACTGACTGAGGAAATCTTTTATGGGGATTATTTTCTTTGATTTCACTAATATTGGTATTTTGTAAAATTAATGTTGAGTGAGCAGCACTATATCTTAGGTATTCAGGATTTTTTCCAAAACTCTCTGTTGCACCACAATTAGTAATTATTTTTTCACCTAAACTGCTAAATTCAAAGGAAAGAGTACCTGCGCTTAAATTATTGCTTATATTATCTTTATTTGGTTGAACAATATCAAAAAAAACTCTTTTTTGTTTGTCAGAATGAAAGGCAATTCCATTATTTATATTTATAAATTTTCTTGATTTTAAATATTCATCTTTGTTTAAGGACTCGTAAATCAACTTAGTGTAATTATTATTAGATCCATTAAATAATGGAATAGTCCCATCATCATGAAAATATTCATTTAAAATTGATTGCATTTTGAATATATTTTCTTCGATTTTTTCAGGTATTTCATTTTTAAAAAATAAAAAAATATTTTTAATTTCATTTAAATTATTCATAAACTTTGCATGTTCTAATATATTGTAACTTTTATGCATCCCAATACTATCAATTTGTCTTAAAATGATTAAAACAATAAAATCTATACTTTTTTTATTAATACTTTTAAGAATAAAACTGCATAACAAATATGCTTTAATATCGTATGAGGTCAAATCCCCAATTTTTTTATTTTTAATATCATAGTTAATTCTAATCATGTGTGTAAATAGCATTTCATTTAACTTTTTAGTTTCTTCTTCGGTAGAAGATGAATTAATAAATTCATAATTATAAACAATATTAAGGAATCTCTTTGAAGTAAGATCATCAGCCCAGGGAAAGTAAAGCTTATTTTTATTTATTTTGTACCAAGATAAAATATTTTTCTTTGATAGATTTATACCAATTTTTCCTCCTAATTTTTGGGAAAAATTTAAAAAATCAAAGCTTTGAACATACTTATTGTTTTGTTTAAAAAATTCATTTTTAAAAATAAAAGATTTTACTTGTTTATAATTAGTAAAATCCAATTTTTTAAAATTTAGATCTTTAAAAGAGATATTTTTATCAACTTTTGCAAATTTAGAGATAATATAAATAAATATAATTTTTTTAATAAGCCTCATAAATTTTTCTTTAAATATGCTGCAAAATATCCATCAACGTTATAGTTTTTTACTTTTGTGGGCAAAGTCAGCATATAGTTTTTATTAATAAATTTTTTAAAATATTCATTATTACCATCCATAGGGAAATCGTTTAGAGAAAAATTTTCATTTTTTAGAAGAAATTTATCAATCTGATTAACCGTTTCCTCTTTAATGAAAGAACATACCATATAAAGGATTATCCCATTTGTATTTAAAAGAAGAGATGCTTTTTTTAACAATTTTTCCTGTAAGTCTGTAAGTCTTTTGAAGTCTGGTTTTTTGGATTTATAAAATATTTCAGGGTTCCTTCTTATAGTCCCTACTGCTGAGCAAGGCGCGTCTAAAATTATGAAATCAAATTTATTTTGTTTCATCTCTAAAACATCATAATTTGTAACAGTTGCTTTAAATTTCAATCTAATCAAATTTTGTTTCAGTAGTTTTAATCTTTTTTTACTTATATCATTTATGATAATTGCCTTATTTTTTGACAGAACTTGAAAAGATTTGCCACCAGGAGCAGAGCACAGATCTATAATCCTATTACTAAGAATTTTATTTGATATATTTATCAATGGCAAAGATGATGAAAAGTCCTGTACCCACCAATCTCCATTTATAAAAGAGGACATATTAGTTATTTTTATATTATTTTTAGCAAAACCTGAAACACTTGAAGTGTGATCAATTTCTTCTTCAAAATTTAATAAACTTTTTTTATTTTTGAAAACTAAATGCAGATGAGGTTGTTCACTAAAATTTTGTAAGAAATTTTTTTTTTCTTTTAATTGTAAGTTATTGGTTTTTTTGGTAAACCAATTTGGTAAATCAGAAAATTTAATTTCAATAAATTTAAGCTTTTCTTTATTTTTGGAAACTTGTTTTAATAAAGCATTTACAAATCCTGGATAAATTTTTAGTTTTTTAGCAATTTCTACTGTACAGTCTATTACTGCATATTCTTTAAATTCTAAAAAAACAATTTGTGTTATAGCACTGTTAAATAAAATTAATTCATGTAATCTAGACTTCCTTTTAGAGTATAGTTCAATTATTTTTTTTGTGTGAAAATAAAATCGCATTGAGTTTAGGCAGACGTTGTTTATGAAAGCTATATCTTTTTCATTATTTTTATCAATTTTATCTTTTATAATAGGATCATCAAATATTTTGTTCTGTTTATATATTTCATAAAGAATATTATGAACTGTAATTCTTATATTAACACCTTTTTTAGTTTGCACACAATTTCCTAATTAATTTTTTACTATTCAGATAAATATACTATAGTAATAATATTAAAAAAAAATATTTTATGAGAGGAAATTTAGAAACTATAGTAGGAGCAATGTTTGCTGGCAAAACTAGTGAATTGTTAAAAAGAATACTATGGGCTAAACATCAAAATAAAAAAATTATAGTATTAAAGCCAAGTATTGATAACAGATATTCAAATGAAAAAATAATAACTCATAATGATCTCAGCCACGAATGTTATGCAATGACGAGCTGGGATAATGTCCTAAGCGACTTCAAATTTGACTTAAATAATGTTGACGTTGTCTTTTTAGATGAAATCCAGTTTATGGATACACACGAGACACTTAAAAACGTGGAAGAAATTTTAACTAAAGGAATAGATGTTATTTGTGCAGGTTTAGATCAGGACTCAAGAGGAAAACCATGGGAAACTTCATCAATGTTACTAGGCCTTTCTGACAAAATAGTTAAAATATATGGTTTTTGTAATGTTTGCGGGATGGAAGCAACAAAAACTTATAGAAAAACTCAAGGCGGAGAAAGAACTCAAGTTGGTGCAGCTAACATTTATGAACCAAGATGCCTAAAGCACTGGCAACCCAGATAATTAATTATTTTGTCTGCCCTCAACTAGCTGGCTCACTACACTTGGATCAGCAAGAGTTGATGTATCACCTAAATTTTCAAAATCATTTGAAGCAATTTTTCTTAAAATTCTCCTCATTATTTTCCCAGATCGTGTTTTTGGAAGTCCAGAAGCAATATGGATAAAATCTGGTGTCGCAATGGGACCTATCTTTTCACGAATAGTCCTTTTAAGATCACTAATCAAACTTTCAGAACTCTCTTCACCAACATTTAAGGAAACATAACAATATAATCCATTCCCCTTAATATCATGCGGATATCCAACTACCGCCGCTTCAGCAACTTTAGGATGAGATACAAAAGCACTTTCTATTTCTGCTGTACCTAAATTATGACCAGAAACTATGATAACATCATCTACTCTTCCAGTAATCCAGTAATAACCATCATTATCTCTTCTACAACCATCACCAGTAAAATATTTACCATCAAATTGTGAAAAATAAGTTTGAATAAATCTTTTATGATCACCATAAACAGTTCTCATCTGACCTGGCCATGACCGTTTAACACATAACATACCTTCACATTCCCCTGTTAGTTCTTCACCATCTTTGTTTACAATACAAGGTTCAATTCCAAAAAATGGCTTAGATGCCGAACCAGGTTTTAATTTTATAGCTCCTGTTTGTGGTGAAATAAGTATACCACCTGTTTCTGTTTGCCACCAAGTGTCAACAATTGGACACTTAGAATTTCCTGGTACTTCAAAATACCACTTCCAGGCTTCCGGGTTAATTGGTTCACCTACTGTACCTAATAATTTTAATGATGATCTGTTTGTTTTTTCTACATGTGAATTACCTTCTCTCATCAATGCTCTAATTGCTGTAGGAGCTGTATAAAATATATTTACCTTATGCTTATCAACTATTTGCCAAAAGCGAGAGAAATCCGGGTAATTAGGCACACCCTCAAACATTAATGTAGTTGCGCCATTACTCAGTGGTCCGTAAATAATATAACTATGTCCTGTTATCCAACCTATATCAGCAGTACACCAATAAATATCACCAACATTGTAATTGAAAATGTATTCGTGAGTCATAGAAGCATATACAAGATAGCCACCAGATGTGTGCATCACTCCTTTTGGTTTTCCAGTAGATCCAGATGTATACAGAATAAATAATGGATCCTCTGCATTGACTATTTCTGGCTCACAGTAATCTTCAACTGAGTTGATTACTTCATCAAAATAAACATCCCTATTTTCTAAAAAATTAATATTGTTACTTGTTCTTTTAATGACAAGACATTTTTTTACATTTGGACACTTTTCTAAAGCTTTATCTACAGTTTGTTTTAGAGGAATAATCTTTCCACCTCTTATACCCTCATCCGCTGTAACAACAAACTTTGAGTCACAATCTTGAATTCTTCCTGATATAGATTCTGCAGAAAACCCTCCAAAAATTATTGAGTGAACTGCGCCAATTCTTGCACATGCAAGCATTATATAAGCTAGCTCAGGTATCATAGTTAGATAGATTGTAACTCTATCTCCTTTTTTAACACCTATTTTTTTTAGAACATTAGAAGCTTTGCATACATTAAATAGTAATTCTCTATAAGTAATTTTTTTAGTTTCTTTAGGATCATCGCCTTCCCATATTATTGCAACCCTATCAGGGTTTTTTTTGGCATGCCTATCTATACAATTATATGAAACGTTAAGATTTCCATCTTCAAACCATTTAATTGAGACATCATCTTTAGAATATTTAACGTTTTTTATTTTTGTAAACTTTTTATCCCAATCAATTCTATTAGCTTGCTCTCCCCAAAATAAATCATTATTTTCAATTGAGTCTTTATACATGGACTCATATTTCTTAGAATCAATTTTCGCATTACTAATCCAATTATCTTCTATTTTCATGGATTAAGAGTAATTCTAAAACTGATAAATTTCAACAAATAATTTATTATTAAAGTCAGATTGACATTTTAATTATTGTATCCCACTCATTCTTTTTTAAAGGCATTACAGAAAGCCTACTTTGTTTTATTAAAGCAATATTTTTAAGTTTTTTTTCTTTTTTAATTTGATCAAGAGACACAGAATTTTTAAGTTTCTTAAATGGCTTCACATCTACTACTACAAATTTTTCTGTTTCATCTGTTGGGTCATTATAGAATTCTTTCACAACTTTAACAATTCCTACAACTGATTTATCAGTTACTGAATGATAAAAAAAACATAAGTCATTATTTTTCATTTTTTTTAAATTATTGCGCGCTTGAAAGTTTCTAACACCATCCCACATTGATTGTCCCTCTTTAACTTGATCTTCCCATGACCACGCGCTAGGTTCTGATTTTAATAACCAATATTGCATATAATTTTTTTCATATTTTCTATAATTTTTTATTTATTGTAAGTCTAGGATCAGGTTTAAAAAAGATATCTTTTTTCTTATCTTTATAGTTTATTAAACAAGCCCAAGCTATCATAGCTGCATTATCACCCATCATTTCTTTGATTGGATAATAAAGATTTATTTTTTTTTGATCAAATAAATTTTCTAATCTTTTTCTTATGTACGTATTATTAGCTACACCTCCAACAACTGATATAGATTTAATATAAACATTTTTCTTATATAAAATTTCAAGACCAATTTCTATTTTTTTAGTAATTATATCTACCATCGTTTTTTGAAAAGAAGCTGAAATATTACGAATGAAATTTTTATTTAAATCATTTTTTTTTGTTAAAATATTAATATGAGTTTTAATTCCAGAAAATGAAAAATTGAAATTTTTATCATGAAATAAGGGTTTTGGTAATTCAAAAGCATTTTCATTTCCTTCCTTTGCAGCTATTTCAATCTCTGCTCCACCTGGATAACCTAATCCAAGTAATTTAGCAGTTTTGTCAAAAGCCTCTCCTATTGCATCATCTAGACTTTGACCCAGTAAATTTGCTTCTTTGCTATTCTTCATTAAATATATTTGTGTGTGGCCACCTGTTAATAACACAACAAGTTGAGGATATTTAATTTCATTATTGAAGCTTGTTGATAACAAATGACCTTCTAAATGATTAATTGGAATGAATGGTTTATTGAAGCTCAGTGACAGAGACTTTGTAAATGTTGAGCCAACTAACAAACTGCCTATCAGACCAGGTCCGCATGTAGCACAAAACACATCAATTTCTTTTGCATCTATTTTCGTTTTTTTAAAAGTATCAAAGACTATTGCTTGCAAATTTTCAAGATGCGACCTAGAGGCCAGTTCTGGTACTACACCGCCATATTTATTATGAATTTCTTGAGAAAAAATAACATGTTTAATAATTTTACTATTATCCATCAAGCATATTGAGGTCTCATCACATGAGGTTTCACAAGAAAAAACAAGCATAATATTTCCGTACAATATTTTCTTCTGTGAAACAACAAACTAATAATGTTAAAAAAACATATGAAAAAAATATTTGATAATTTCTATATATTTTCAAAATTTGCATTTAGCCTTATCTTACTAATTTGTCTGATTGGTGTATTATATGTTTTTTTAATTAACTATAAAAACCAAGACAAACTATCAAAAAATCAATTTATATTCGATCAAGAATTAAAGGAAAATATTTATAAAAACTCACAATTAATAAACAAAATTGCAGAGGAAATTAAATTTAATGAAAAAACTTTAAATGAAATAAAAAAAACATTAACAATTCAGGATGAAAACAAAATGATTTCAAATGTTAATAAAAACATTCAAGTCTTGAATAAAAATTTTGAACTTTTATCAAAAGAAATAGATAACTTAAAAAATAATAAAGTTTCTTCCTTACAAAAAAATAAAAAAGAATCACAAGATATTTTTGATAAAAATAGAAGTGATATTATAGATCTAATTTTAATTAAATATGAGAATAACATTGAGTTTGATCAGGAGTTTGAATATTTAAGAAAATTAATAAGCAAAAGTAATGTTCTTAATTATGAAAAATTATCAATTTTATCAGCAAAAAAATTCAAGGGATATAAATATATCAAAGAAATATTTGAGGAGGAGGTAAATTTATTCCTTAAAGAATCAATTAATCAAAACCCTGACTCTTTTTTTAGTAAAATTATTTTACCTTATATAGAAATTTCTCCAACTTCTGAAAATACAATTACAAATGACCTTATTTTAAAGATTAATGAAATCAAATTACAAATTGAAAACAGAAAAATTACAAGCGCTCTAAAAAATTTACAAACTATTGAAAATTATGAAAAAATATTTAAATTATCATCTCTTGAAATCAAAAAATATTTAAATTTTAAAACTGAATTAAATATTTTAAGATAATGTATAAGCTGATAGTTTTTTCGATCCAATTAATACTTCTAATAACAATTTTAACAGCAATTTTTACAAATCCATTTATAATTTCTTTAGATATTGGAAACTTAAAATATTCTTTTTCATCTAATATTTTTGCAGGGATTTTAATTACTCTGTTAATTTCTATTTATGTTATTTTTTATTTATTTTTTAAATCCAGATTGTCATTAAGTAATTATTTTTTAAAAAGTAGATATAAAAAATTAGAAAAAGGATATTTTTATTTTGTTGAAGCTATGATTGCTATTTCTAACAAAGATAATATTAATGCTATTAAATATCATAAAAGGATGAATTCTTATTTAAAAGATGAACCATCTTTATCACTTCTTTTAAGATCTGAGGTTTATAAAATTGAAAGAAAACACAATGAATTAAGAGAGGTTTATGAACAGATGCTTAAATCAAAAAAAACAGAATCTTTGGGTTACAGAGGCCTAATGGAAAATAATCTTAAAGACCATGATTATCATCATGCTTTTTTATATGGTGAAAAGCTTTTTAACCTAAACCCTAATATAGAAAAATTATATGAAACATTAACCTATATTGCAGCAAAAACTAAAAATTGGAATCAATTATTAATAATTACAGATAAGGCTTATTCAAAAAAAATTATTAATAAAGAAACATTTTATGAAAATAAATCAATTGCTTATTATGAGATTGCAAAAATAAAATCTGATAGTAATCTTAAAGAAGCAAATAAGAATGTACTTAAAGCTATAAATTTAAAAAATAACTTTCCACCGTATATTAAATTGCACTTAGAATTAATTGCTAAATCTAATAACCTGTCTCTTTTAAAAAAATTAATTAAAAAATATTGGTTATCAAGTCAAAGCGCACTTCTTAGAAAAATAATTACTACAATTATAAATGATAATAATTTAGATAACCTTGTTTTTATTAATCAAATTATAAGAAGCAATATAGAAAACGAAGAGTCAAAAAAAATGTTGATTTTTTTTGCTATTAAAAATCAAGATTGGAATGTTGCAAGAACCAATATTGTCGGATTAATAGGATCTAATCCTTCAAGTGAAATATGTCTTTTTATGGCTGATATTGAGCTTGGACAAAGCAATGATAAACAAAAAAGTGACTCTTGGGTATTAAGATCTGAAACTGCTTTATCTGAAAATATTTGGATTTGTAAAATTACTAATAAATCACAAGAGGAATGGAATAGTTTATCTGACTCAGGTTATTTTAATTCTCTTGTTTTAAATAATATAAAAATGATAGATAATAGTAATATTTAATATGAGTATTAATTTTTTTATTGGGTATGATGCAAAAGAAGATATTGCCTACAGAGTATGCAAGCATTCATTAATTAAGAGAGCATCTAAAAAAGTAAATGTAGTTTCTTTGAAGTTAGAGGAGCTTATATCCAGAAATTTATACACAAGAGAAGTAGACCCTTTGGCCTCAACACAATTTACTTACTCTAGATTTCTAGTTCCCAAATTAATGAATTATCGTGGTTGGGCTGTATTTTGTGATTGTGACTTTATTTTTTTTGATGACGTTAATAACTTAATGAAAAATCTTGATGATACCAAGGCCGTTTATTGTGTTCAACACGACTATACCCCAAAAGAGAAGCATAAAATGGATGGTCAAAAACAAACCATTTATCCAAGAAAAAACTGGTCAAGTTTTATTATTTTTAATTGCTCCCATCCTAGTACAAAAAATCTTTCATTAGAAACTGTTAATACTGAAAGTGGAGCATACCTTCATCAGTTCAAATGGTGTAAAGATACAGAAATTGGATCATTAGATGAAAGATGGAATTGGTTAGAAGGATGGACTTCAAACCACAATAACACAAAACCTTTTGCTGTTCATTATACTAGGGGCGGACCTTGGTTTTCTGAATGGCAGGATGTGGAGTTTGCAAATGAATGGATAAAAGAAAGAGACGAATATCTCTCAAATAAATTTAACTCAATAATTTAAAAATTTAGATACCAGATCTTTTTTATTAAAAATATCCTCTCTGTTAATTAATTCAATAGACTCGTACCATGGTGATTTATTGCTCGATTGGTTCCAATAGTGAAATATTGCATGATTTTTGGGTTTGATTAACAATGTTTTAACTCCTAATGATCCAGCCAAATGAGCTGTACTATTGCTCACAGATATAAATAAATCTAAATTTTTAAGTAATGCAGCTAACTTATCAAAATCATTAAATAAATCTATATTTTTAATACTTATTAATTTTTTATTATTATTTGAATTAAATTTTTTTATTTCATCTTCAACATTACCATATTGGAGATTAATAAAATTACAATTTTTTGTATTAAAAATTTTATTAAGATCTTCTAAAATTAGAGATTTTTCAAGCGCATATCTATTTTTAAAACTTTTCCAAGAAATACCGACATTAAATTTTTCTTTTAAATTTTTTAAATCATTATTAATCTCTTTATATATTTTGCTATCAACCTCTAAATAACAACCATTACTAAAATCATTTATATTATTTCTGTAAAATCTTCCAAGACTACCAGCATACATTACATAATCATATTTTTTTAGTGCTTCTTCATTTTGAGAAATCATACCTAAATCTACAAATGAATTTTCATATTTTGGAAATGATTTTTTAAAAATATTTTTTAATCTACTATCACACTCTATTGATACATCTTTAAAATATTTCAATAGATCAGGGTACATTGTGCCATACAATATTTCATCACCTATTCCCTGTTCTCTTAAGATTAATAACTTAGAATTTTTACCCAATCTATTGTTATAAACAAGTTTGTTTCTAATTTTATCTAGCGAGTTATTTTTTTCAGCAAAATCAGATAATTTTAATCTTCCATCAAATAATGGCCAGCCATCTTTATAATTATTTTCTCTTATATAAATTAGGGAGAGAATTTTTTGTATATTTCCGTCTTCTTTATTAAGACTTAAAGCTTCTAAACAATATTTTTTTGCCAATTTTAAGTTATCAATATCAAAGTAAACTTTTGCTAAGTTATTAATAATTGCTGGATTATTAGGATTTATTATTAAAGCCTTATTATAAAGCTCTATTGATTTCTCATAATTTGCCTCTTCTCTATAAAAACCGGCTAAATTATTAATTATTTCATAAGAGTCTCTCTTGATTTCAAATGCTTTGAGAAGATATTTTTCAGCGTTTTTTGAGTCTCTCCTTTCATGATAAAATCGTCCTAATGAATTTAATAAAATAGGATTATTTTTATCAATTAAAAGTGCCTTTTTGAAAATTAATTCAGCTTTATCAAACTCATTTTTTGCAAAACAGTTTAAGCCAATAATATTCATGAAAAAAACATCATTATTTGTTAATAAAAAATTTTTACAAATTTTTATAGACTCATCAAATTTATTAAGTTTGTACAAAACAAAAGCCTTATCTTTAACCGTATCTTGAAAATTATTATTTTCTAAAATTTTATTAATTAAATTAAGTGCTTCAATGAAATTATCTTCTTTTATATAAATTTGATATAGATTTGTCATAGCTTTTATATTTAAGCTATTTTTAATAAGAAATTTGTAATTTAATTTAGCTTCTTCATTTAAATTCAATGATTGCTCTATAACAGCAATATTAAATCGAAGTTTTTCATCTTCTTTATTCTTTTTAAAAATTTTTTTTAATTTTAGGTAGGCACCTTTTTTATTTCCTGCAGAGAACTCCCTTAATGCTAAGTTTATTTCTGTACTTGTGTTCATGTTATAAATAAAAAAACCCAGTCTAATGAAAGACTGGGTTTAGTAAATATAAAATAATAAATTATCTTCTTTGTCCAAATAATTGTAACAATAAAATGAATAAATTTATGAAATCAAGGTAAAGTTTCAAGGCTCCCATAAGTGCTTTTTTTGAACCAATTTCCTCACTATCACCTCTATAGTACATGTTTTTTATATTTTGTGTATCATAGGCAGTAAGACCAACAAATACCAAAACACCAATTACAGAAATTGCAAATGCCATTGGCCCTGATTGAAGAAATATATTTACAACGCTAGCAATTATAATTCCAATTAAGCCCATAAATAGAAAACCACCAAGTTTAGTCAAGTCTCTTTTTGTAGTGTAACCATACAAGCTCATTGCTCCAAACGTACCAGCGGTAATAAAAAATACTCTAGCAATCGATGCGCCTGTAAACTGGATAAATATTGATGCTAAAGATAGCCCCATTACAGAAGCAAATATCCAAAAAGTAATCTGAGCAGATGTAGATGACATTTTATGAATTCTTGCACTTAAGTAAAAAACAAAACCTAATGGTGCAAGCATTATAATCCATGCAAGCCCTGTATTAAAAAGCATATTTCCCAGAGGAGTCAGAGCAACTCCATTAGGTAGATAAGCAGCAACAGAAGCTTTTCCAAAAAAATAAGCAATAAAACCAGTTAGTACCAAACCAGTAGTCATGTAGTTATAGACTTTAAGCATATAAGCTCTCAAGCCTTCATCTATAGCCGCTTGATCTACTGTTTTAGTAAATGATCGTTGATTAAAGTCTAAAGCCATAATTTCTCCTTTTAATATTTACTAATATCGCTATAAATCTGTTAATTTCAAGGCATTTTAGAAAAATAGTATGAAGTATAGAAAATTAGGAAACACAGATATTGACGTAAGTGTAATATGCCTTGGTACTATGACTTTTGGGGAACAAAATAGCCAAGAAGAGGGTTTCCAACAAATGGATTATGCACTCGATAGAGGTGTAAATTTTTTTGATACTGCTGAGCTATATGCAGTAATGCCTAAAAAAGAGACTTATGGAAAAACAGAAGAAATTATTGGTAATTGGATAAAAGAAAGAAAAAATAGAGATAAAATTATTCTTGCATCAAAAATAGCTTCAAAAGCTGAAGGTGATCTTTCATGGATCAGAGATGGCTCAAATAATTTAGGTTTTGATAAAAAAAATATTAATGATGCTGTAGACAATAGCCTTAGAAGATTGAAGACTGATTATATAGATTTATACCAGTTACATTGGCCAGAGAGAAAAGTACCTAAATTTGGAACTCTCGATTTTGAATATGATCCAAAAGATACTGAGTGGACCACAGTTGAAGAAGTATTAGAAAATTTAAATAACTTAGTCAAATCTGGCAAAGTAAGACATGTAGGTCTTTCAAATGAAACTCCCTGGGGTGTTATGAAATTTCTTCAAATTTCAAAAGAAAAAAATTTACCAAGAATGATGTCTATTCAAAATGTTTATAGTCTTGTTAATAGAATTTTTGATGTTGCAAACTCAGAAGTTTCTATTAGGGAAAAGTGTGGTCTGCTGGCATATTCACCTTTAGCTGGTGGGAGATTAAGTGGTAAATATATTGGTAATAAGAAACCTCAAAATGCAAGATATACTATATGGCCAAGAAGATTTAGCAGACACCATACCAGACGAGGTGAAATTGCAATAGAGTCTTATTTTAAATTAGCTAAAAAACATGGAATTAAACCATCTACTTTTGCTAATGCATTTGTCAATGACCGTCCTTTTGTTACAAGTAATATAATTGGAGCAACGAGTATGGAACAACTCAAAGAAAACATAGACAGTATAAATATAACTTTATCAAAAGAAATATTAGAAGATATACAAAACATCCATTTGTCAGATCCAAATCCTTGCGTATAAATTTAAATAACTTTTAGTTTTCAACCAAATTATTATATTTTTGATTAGAAATAGATATATTTCCCATCATATCATTTTTGTTTTTAAAACCATTAATCATTAAAAAATATTTACAAATATTCCATACCTTAACTTGATTATTACCTTCTTCAAAATCTCTGGTTATATTATCAATTTTAAAGCAACCCATTTCTTTAAATTCTTTTAAACTTAAGATTTCTTTAATAAACTTAATCGTTTGATCATTAATTTCAAATTTTTGAGATTTTAATCCTTGTTTAAAATTTTGATTAAACATATTCGAGCTAAAATAATCTTTAAAAGATTCTCTTAAAATTGATTTTGTAAGACCGCCTCTTATTTTGTTGTTGCCTGATAATGATAAAGTAAATAATCTTACCTGATTATCTAAAAATGGCATTCTAACTTCTACAGAGTTCGACATTGATGCCCTATCCCATTTATTTAAAAAATACTGAAACCATCCACAATATGACATCAAATAAGTAAATGACAATTCATAGGAAAAATTACTTAATTCTTCAATATCATCATTTATAACCTGATAGTCTGTATCAAAGATTTCAGTATATATATAATCATTGTAAATATTATTAATTTGCGGAGTAGTTCTAAAATTTATAATGTTTGGGACCTTGTCACCAAGTCCAAATAGTTTTTTGTATCTATTTATATTGTGGGTATTGCCAAATTTTAATATTGTTTTGTAAGAATTTATCAAATTATTAAAAATATCTACAGATAATTCTGGTAACCAATTTGGGTAACCTAAAAATTCATCAGCGCCATGACCATCCAAACTAACTTTTACTCCTTTTTCAAATTGATGTTTATATAGGTAATATTGCATGTAATATTCTTCTATTATTTCTAGAGAAGTTAATAGTTTTTGAGTATTGTCTATATCTGCAACATCAAAATCAAGCACATTATATTTTCGTCCAAATTTATTTGAAAGTTCTTTTGCATCTTCTATTGTTTTCATTTCTTTATAATTCATTATAATTGGTCTTAGATCTAAATTATCTTTATTTAATTTTTCTTTTTTTTCTATTAAATTTAACAATGTGAATATTGATGATGAGTCTAATCCCCCACTAAGTGATGTTCCTGTTTGCACGTCACTATTTAGACGAATCTTTGTTGAATTGTATAATAGATCAAAGTATTCTTTTGTATTTTCTTTAAAACCCGAGTTAATTTTTGGTAGTTTGTTTAGAGGATAGTCCCACCTTTTTATATTTATTTTTGGGTTATTAATTTCTGTGACTATTAATCTCCCTTGTGGCAATTGGGTTATATTTTTAAAAATTGTTTTACAGCAATTATAGAGTGTGATGTTGTCTATACCAATATTTTGAGTGTCAAATTCAAGATTGTTATTTAGTGGATATAGGGATTTTATTTCAGAACTAAACGCTAAATACTTTTTATCATTATAAATGTAGCACGGTTTATAACCAATACCATCTCTACAAATTATAATTTTTTCTTCAATTTTGTCAAAAATACATAAAGCCCATTCCCCATTAAATTTCTCAAAACAATTTAATCCCCATTCTTTATATGCATTTAGAACTACTTCAGTGTCTGTATTAGAGTAAAATTTATAATTTTTACCGATCAGCTCATTTTTAATACTAAGGAAGTTATAAATTTCTCCATTATAAATTATCCAATACCTTCCATCAACAGACATAGGTTGAGCTCCTTTTTCTGACAAATCCATTATTGATAATCTAGTATGACCAAGTAATAAATTTTTATGTTTCATGTATCCTGATCCATCAGGACCTCTATGTCCAAGTAGCGCATTCATCTTAAGGATGATTGATTCATCAACCTGTTTATTTTTGAAAATAATACCGTTTATTCCACACATTTATATTTTTATCTTTTTCAATAATTTAATTACATCATCAATATAATTTCTATCCCACAAATAGACATTTAATAGTGAGTAATACAACTGATATATTGGTTCATAAGTTAAATAATTTTTATCTATGGTAATTACATCATCGTATTTCTCTAAAAAATCATTATCAATAAATGATGGATTGAACCATCTTAAATAGGCAACTTCTAGCTCATTATGACCAAAAAATGAGCCTGGATCTATAAATCCTGAAAATTTTAAATTAGAAAATAGTATATTTCCCTCCCAAAGATCTCCATGTAAAAGAGATATTTTTGGATTTTTTGGTATGTAATTTTCCAAGTTATTTATTAGTCCTTCGATTTTTATATTAATTGATTTATCCATTTTTTCATCAGTGTTTATTAGCTCAAAAATGTAATTAAGCCTTTCATCTCTATAAAAGTTAACCCAATCAGTGTTTAATTTATTTTTTTGTCTTAATCCTCCAATTTGAGTATCAAACTGAAAGCCATATTTTTCATTTGAAAAAGAGTGTAGGTAAGTAACTGCTTCTAAAAAATCATTTTTGGTTATACTAGGTTTGATGGCATCATTTTCAATATAAGACATTACCAAGTAATCATCATTATTGTTTATAATCTTTGGAAAATAATTTATTTTTAAATTATTAAAAAAAATTAAATTTTCAGTTTCTGCTTTTATTGCATTAAATGTGTAATTCTTGTTTTTATAAAATTTTACAATATTATTTTTATTATCAGAAGTTTTGACTTTTATACACTTCATCCCAAAAGAGTCAGATAATAATTCAAAATCAAAAATTCTTTTATTTAATAATTTTTCTATTTCACTAATTCTGTTATTAATTGACATAATTTATGATTTATAAAATGAATTTACAGTTTGTTTTTTCGTATCTAGGTCTATTGCCATATATTTATATTTTAATTGATAGGTTTTTTTTATATCGTATCAAAACAGAATTCATCCTAGAATTTACATTATATTATACTTTAATAATAATAGTATTTATAGGATCAATAAATTGGAATCTAAAAAAAAAAATTTCCCTAACAATCTCAGTGTTGGGAATATTGCCAAGTATATTTGCCATTTTTATAATTGTTTTAAATTTAATTAATTTTAATAAAATATACTTATTTATATTCCTATGTATTTTTTTAACGATACAACTAATCGGGGATTATTTTTTTGTTTTTAAAGAAAAGAAATATAAAAAAATTTTCTATTTTTTAAGATTTCCACTAACAATATTTATAATTTTCTTCTTAACTTTTAATTCTAGTATCAATTAAGCCAATTTTTAAGTTTGCATGATTAATTATATTAAAACTGCTTGCTTTTTTTAAAAAAATTAATTCATCTTTGTTCAATATACTAAATTTTTTAAACAGATTATAAATAACTGAAGGCATGGCTCTTTCATTACCATCTGACACCTTAATAATTCCTGATATATTTTTCTTTAGATGTACAAAAAGAAATACCCCTTCCGCACCACCTTTACAAAATAATTTATTTTTTGTTATTTGCATAATTCTGCTATCTAAACTATCCGATCCACCAATGAATTTTGGGTATTTTAATACAGAATTAATTAAAATATTTGTTTCGTTACTATAATAAAACTCATCTTTATAACTTTTTATTAAGTTATTTAACAAAGTTGATATATCTTTAATCATAAAACAATATTGAGGCGCACTACATCCATCAATCCCATAATTGTTTTTATTTATTTTTGTTTTTGTAAACTTCTCAAAGATTTTTCTTATACTTGATTGGTGTTTATGATTAAAATTTAAATATTTTTTAGTATTATACCTATTTGCTATACAGCTGGATAACATGGCTAAGTGTTTGCCTGCACAATTATTATATAATTGGTTTGCCTTCTTATTAGATCTTAGAAATCTATCGGACTCTATTTTATTGAGTGGATTGTGAATTCCACATCTAAGTAGGTTTTTATTTATATTTATTTTATTTACCCAATCGTTTAATTCTTTAATATGATATGCCTCGCCTCTGTGAGAAGAGCAAGACAAGGCTATCTTTTTTTCATTAAGATTAAATTTACCTGGAGCTTTTGACAATATAAAAGGAATTGCTTGAAAAATTTTAATAGACGATCTTGGATAAATTAAATCGTTATCATTATCCGTACTATATATTACTTCTCCGTTAATTTTAGAAATCAGAGCTTTTATAGAATGAGAACTCTCTATAATTTTTCCTCTATAAAAGTTAGTAACTATTCTATTCACTTGTTCATTATAGAACAAGAAGCATTAATTTACTTAAAAAAAGATTTTATAAATGTAAATAAATTTAGGAAAGATCCATAACGACCAAAGAAAATAACGTCTTTTTCAGTTATAGTTAAGCATATACACCCCTCATCATTAGAAGCAATTGGAGTGTGTTTAATTTTTTGGTCATTAATCTGGATGTCACCTTTTTGATATGTCCCGAATTCATCACAGAAACTTCCACTAAGAACGAGGATGTATTCCTTCCCACCATGAGAGTGTAATGGAACTGAAGCACCTGGGTCCATCTTGATAAGCTTAAGATCATCATCATCCTGAAATTTTGGATCAAATTCACTAAAGCCCTTATAAATTTGTTTCCAATTAATTTTATTTAAAGGTCCAACAAGCTTGGTAATTGGGTTTAAATTTTTTTGGGCAGAGATTTTTTCGTGTGAATTGTCAGAAATACAGTCCGAGTATTTTAGGGTTTTAATTGGAACATCTTTATTTTCAATTAAATTGTCACCCAATATATTTTCGAAGGTTAGATTTAGCTTTGATGCACTGGAATTAAGGTACAGATATGTAGATGCTAGTAGTGATTTTGAAGGTCCCAAAGACCCTGAAGCAAAGTCAAAGACAAGCTGATTTTTTACCAAAATTCCGTTCATATAATTCTCTGCATTTTTATTAAAATATGCCTTATTCTAGATTTAACTGTCCCAAGTGGAATTTCAAGCTCTTCAGATATTTTTTTATGACTTTTATTCTCAAAAAAATTCATTTTGATCATTTTTTGCTGATCTTTATCAAGTTCTTTATTAATTCTAGCCACTTGGTCTTTAACCTCGCCTTCATTTATTTTATCAGTCTCATTATTATCATATAAAAACTCTCTTATATCTTCTTCTTTAAAGTCAATTTTCGAATTTTTCCTTAAAAAGTCTACTTTTTTGTTTCTTGCTATTGTGTAAACCCAAGTTGAAACAGCAGCTTTTGAGGCATCATATTGATGAGATTTTGCCCAAACTGTGCTTAAAACCTCTTGTGTTAATTCCTCTGAGTTATCAGGCAATAAGCCATTTTGAATAAAATAGGCATTGATTTTTGGAGCTAGAAAATCAAATAAAGTTGAAAAAGCCATTTCGTCGCGACCACTACTTATTCTCAGCATTAATTCCTCAAGTTCTAGTTTATTCATATTCTATAAATTTAATATCATTCCTTAATCACTCTTAACTATTAGCGTAAGATATACTAAAAGGTATAATTGATGAAAATATTTTTAATAATTTTTTCTATAATATATCTGTCCCTGTCTTTTTCAGCCTTTTCTCTTGAAAAAGGTAAATGGAGTTTTGTTAAGACAGATGAATATTGTTATGTAGGTAGCCTAGCTATAGAAACAGATTTACCTCCAGAAAAGATCAGGGGAGATTATTATATACTAGTCTACAAAAACATAGGTGACACTGAAACAGTAATTCAAATTGAAGCTGGCTACGATTATAAATTAGGATCAAAAATAAATGTTCAGATAGATAAAGGCGATTATCAGTTTTATACAACAGAAGATTTACAGGGAGCGGCTTGGACTGAAGAAGACAAGAAAGTAATATACGCAATGAAAAAAGGATTAAAACTAAAAGTAACTGGGCAATCAACAAGAGGCACTATTACAAACGATATTTACACTCTCAAAGGCTTTACAGCTTCAGTTAATAAGTTAGAAGCTGATTGTTAAATGTCTAAAAAAATAGTTTTAGCCTACTCTGGGGGATTAGACACTAGTGTTATTCTTAAATGGCTTCAATTAAAATATAATTGTCCAGTAGTTACTTTTACAGCTGATATTGGTCAAGGAGAAGAATTGTCCCCTGTAAAAAGCAAAGCAGAAAGTCTTGGTGTAGAAGAAATATTCATTGAAGATCTAAAAGAAGAATTTGTCAGGGACTATGTTTTTCCAATGTTTAGAGCAAACGCTCTTTACGAAGGTTTCTATCTTTTAGGAACTGCAATAGCAAGACCATTAATTGCTAAAAGACAAATAGAAATTGCTAATCTGGTAGGTGCTGACTCTGTGGCACATGGTGCTACTGGAAAGGGTAATGATCAAGTAAGATTTGAATTAGGTTATTATGCAAATAATTCAAATATAAATGTTATTGCTCCCTGGAGAGATTGGGAGTTTGAGTCAAGAAATGATTTAATAAAATTTGCCAAAGAAAATCAAATTCAAGTTGCTAAAGATAAAATTGGTGAGTCACCCTTCAGTACAGATGCTAATCTTTTACACACATCATCAGAAGGCAAAATTTTAGAGGATCCATGGGTTGAGCCTCCTGACTATTTATATACTAGAACTAAAAATCTTAACGATGCTTTGAATGAGCCAGAGATTATTGATATTGGTTTTGAAAACGGCGATCCAATTTCAATAAACAATAAAATTTTGAAACCTCATCAGATTTTAAACGAATTAAATATAATTGCTGGCAACCACGGTGTAGGTAGAATTGATATTGTTGAAAATAGATTCGTAGGAATGAAGTCAAGGGGTGTTTATGAAACTCCAGGTGGAACAATTCTCATGCATGCACACAGAGCTATTGAAAGCATTACTCTAGACAAAGGAGAATCCCATCTTAAGGATACATTAATGCCAAAATATGCAGAAACTATTTATAACGGATTATGGTTTTCTTCTGAGCGCATAGCTATGCAAAAATTAATAGATTCTACACAAATTAA
Source organism: uncultured Alphaproteobacteria bacterium (assembly GCA_902518985.1). Lineage (GTDB taxonomy): Bacteria > Pseudomonadota > Alphaproteobacteria > HIMB59 > CACPNW01. The sequence continues at coordinate 96,510 of CABYIF010000001.1, forward strand.
AGTTGCAGGAAATGTAAGGGTTAAAGTTTTCAAAGGAAATGTTATTATTCTTGGAAGAAAATCACCAAATTCACTATATGATACAAACTTAGTGTCATTTGATGAGAAAGGTGATTATAATCAAAAAGATGCAGAAGGTTTTATAAAAATAAATTCAATTAGATTAAGAAAAAATAAGCAATAATATTATGGGTTATGGTGATGACATAATGATCACAGCTCATGCTACGAACTTGAAAAAAAAATTTCCCGAAAGACAAATTGTAATTGGTAATATTAAAAAGAAAGAAGCCTACCACTCAGTAGTTTATGATAACAATCCAAATATAGCAGATTGTAGAAATGTTGATCTAAAAAAACCAATTCATATTATTGATTATCATGAAGGTAATAGACCATATATTGATTATAAAAAAAGCTTATCCTCAAAAAAATATATTTGGAACAAAAATTTCAAACCAACTCCTGGAGAATTATATTTCACAAAAGATGAGAATAATAATGCGGATGAAGTAATTGATAAAGCACATAAATTTTGGCAAAAAAATCATAAACAAAAAGCAAAAAAAATTATATTTGTTGAAACGTCATCTACAAAAATTGATGATTATCAATATAGCATAAAACACAAAAATAAGGATTGGGGACATTCAAATTGGATAAATTTAATTAATCAAATAAAAGATAAATATTTAATTATTCAATCAGTGCACGAAAAGTCAACAAAAATAGATGGAGTTTATTCAGATTTAAAAATTAATTTTAGATTAGCTTGTGCAGTAATTAATAAGTGTGATCTTTATGTGGGTCCTGAAGGTGGCTTTGGTCATGTCGCCGCTGCATTAAAAAAGAATGCCGTAATATATTTTGGCGGATGGATATCACCCAATGTTATTGGTTATGACTCACATTACAATATTTATTATGATCATAAAGATTCTCCATGTGGTGAATTTAAAAAACTATGTAGTCATTGTGAAAAAGCTAGAAAAAATATCAAAGTTGATACTTTTAGAGAATATATAGAAAAAGCTCTATGAATTTATTTATATAAATTTACCCATTTAAATAAGAATATCATTTAAGTTTTTTTATAGCATATTATAATCAAGATATGGGATATGGTGATGACTTAATGATTACTGCATTTGCAGCAAAAATAAAAAAAAAATATCCAGAAAGGCAAGTAGTTATTGGTAATATTTCTGAAAAAAAAGCATATGACTCAATTGTTTATGAAAATAATCCTAATATAGCTAACTGTAATAATTTGGATTTTTCTAAACCTATACATATAATTAATTATCATAATAAAAACAGACCCTACATTAACTACTCCAAAAGCGATAACGTTAGATATGTTTGGAATAGTGATTTTAGAGTTACTCCTGGAGAATTATATTTTTCAAATACGGAAGTTAATCAAGCAGAAAAGGTATTTAAGCTTGCTAAAAAGTCTTGGTATGAAAAATATCAAGAAAAATATAAGGGGGTAATTTTTTTTGAAAGCTCTGCGACTAGATCGCATAGATCAAAGTTTGAAAATAAATATAAAAATCTTGATTGGGGCTTTGAAAATTGGAAAAAATTAATAAATAAGATTTCAAGCAAATTTTTGATAATACAATCATCTCACCAAAACACAAAAGTATTAGACAACTCTTTCATATCAAACAAATTAGGTTTTAGAGAGTCTTGCGCACTTATGAGCAAGTGTGATTTATATATTGGTTCACATGGTGGATTTTCTCATGTTGCAGCAGCACTGGATAAAAAAGCTGTAGTTTACTTTGGTGGTTGGGTGTCTCCAAATATATTAGGATATCAAACACATCAAAATTTATATTTTGAAAACAGCAAATCTCCTTGTGGGAGCGTAGGAATAAATTGTGATCATTGTCAAAAAGCAAGGGAATTTATTAAACCTGAAATTTTTGAAGAAAAAATTCTTACTTATTTTTAAATTAAAATTATTTTGTTAAATAACTCACACTCTTTTTTTTAATGCATCATAGTCATTTATGACCATTCGTTCGACAAGTTTATCAAAACTAACTTTGGTCTTCCATCCAAATTTTTTTTTAATTTTAGAGGGATCACTTATTAAAGTTTCAACTTCACTAGGTCTGTACAAGTGCTTTTTGATTTTTAAGTATTTTTTGTAGTCCATGTTTAAAATTTTAAACGCAATATTTGCAAAATCTCTAACACTATAGGCTTTACCAGTACCAACAACATAATCATCAGCCTTTTTATCTTGTAACATAAGCCACATAGCATTTACGTATTCCGGAGCATAACCCCAGTCTCTTTTTGCATCAATATTTCCTAATTCTAAATTCTTTTGAAGGCCTAATTTTATCATGGCTGCTGAGTAGGATATTTTTCTTGTAACAAATTCGTAACCTCTTCTTTCAGACTCATGATTAAATAAGATTCCACTTGAAGCATGCATACCATATGCTTCTCTGTAATATCTTGTCAGATCAAATCCAGCAACTTTAGATATGCCATATATTGATCTAGGATGAAAAGGAGTAGACTCATTTTGGGGACTTTCGTGAACTTTACCAAACATTTCTGAGGATCCAGCAAAATAAAATTTAGTTTTTTTTAAGTCTAATTCTTTAATTGCAGATAAACAATAATGAGTCGAATTTATATTAGAGGACAATGTAGAATATTCATCATTAAAAGAATCACTTACAAAACTCTGAGCTGCTAAATGGTAAAATTCATCAGGTTTAATTTTATTAATAATTTTAAAGATACTGGAATAGTTTTCCATAGTTCCTGCATGAATATTTATTTTATTTAAATTGTTTTTAATTCTCCAATATCTTTGGTTTGGATCCTCTATTGCTACCCGCCTAACTATTCCATGAACTTCATAACCTTTGTTAATCAATAATTCTGCTAGAAAAGATCCATCCTGTCCGGTTATACCCGTAATAATTGCTTTTTTAGTCATTAAGAATTGAGGGAATTCTTAAAGGCAATTGTTGTATTTCTCAGAAGACAAGCAATCGTCATAGGTCCAACTCCCCCTGGTACTGGAGTTATAGCAAAAGCCTTTTTTTCTAACTCATTATACTTAACATCACCAACAAGCTTCGTTTTAACTTCATTATTTTGGTCGACTTCTATTCTATTAATTCCAACATCTATCACAACACAACCTTCCTTAATAAAATTTTCTCTTATCATCTCAGGTCTTCCTACTGCAGCAATTAAAATATCCGCCTGACCACAAACTTTTTCTAAGTCAATAGTTTTTGAATGGGCTATTGTTACTGTACAAGACTCTTTTATTAGTAATTGAGCCATAGGTTTTCCTACAATATTTGATCTTCCAACTACGACAGCATTTTTTCCAGTGAGGTCAATACCTAATCCCTTTAGCATAAGTAAGCAGCCATATGGAGTACAAGGAATAAGCAAGTTTTCATCATTTGTTGCACTTATTGATAGTTTCCCAACATTTAGTGGGTGGAATCCATCAGCATCTTTTTTAGGATCAATACAATCAAGTATTATTTGTTCATTTATGTGGTTGGGTAATGGAAGTTGAACCAATATACCATTAACATTTTCTTGATTATTTAAACTTTCAATTAATGCAATTAATTCTTTTTGAGTAGTTGTATTTTCTAAATGATGATCAATAACTTCGATACCAACCTCTAATGCACTTTTTGTTTTTGCCTTTACATAAACACTACTTGCAGCAACATTTCCTACTTGAACAACAGCTAAGCCAGGAACCTTGTTGTATTTTTCTTTGAGCTCAATTATTTGTTTTTTTAAATTCGATCGCAGATTTTCAGCAATTAATTTACCATCTATTTTTTTAGACATTTTTATCTTGGCCAGTATTCAATTAATAGGCTTTTTATAAACCAAAGCCCAAGATAGACAACAATTGGTGACAAGTCTAGTGAACCAAATGTGGGCAAATATTTTCTTACAAAACTCAGACTAGGCTCACATAGTCGATACATAGCTTCCATTATTGAATAAACAAAGCGATTTGAGGCATTAATAATATTAAAATTTAATAGCCAAGTGCCAATAATGTAAACAACTAATATTAATTGAAATAAATTAATAATCTGAATAATTAATCCTAAGAGAGATATCATAAAAATGTATTTTATACATTAGTTAGTGTATTTTATATATATTCAAAATAAAAAAAGCGGCTTTTTAAGACCGCTTTTTTAAATTATTTTAATATTATATTACATAGATATGTCTCTACCAAACCATCTCTTTGTAATTTCAGCTGTGGTGCCATCTTTTGACATTTCTGAAATTGCTGCATTCCACATTTCTAAAATATCACCATCTTCTTTTCTAACAGCTCCACCAACACCATCACCAAATACCCCACCTGAAAAAGTAGGCCCAGTAAAGGCAACATCAACTCCGCCATCTGACTCCATAAAATCAATAATAGATCCCACGTCAGCTAGTATAGCATCACATCTACCAGCAGCTAAATCAAGATTGTGATCATCAACTGATTGGTACAATTTTACATCTACCGCACCTGACATGTGTTTCTCTAAAAAATTTTGGTGAATTGTAGATGACTGCACACATACAGTTTTACCATCCATTGCAGCGATAAGTTGTCCTATTGCAGCTTGCTCTTTACCACCAGCATTATTCAAATTAACTTTTGCCATTCCTGCAATATTTAAATCAGATAAACCACTGCCTTTTAAAACAGCAAACCTTGCACCATCTGTCATATAACCTGTGGTAAAGTTTACCTTTTCTTTTCTTTCTTCAGTAATTGACATACCAGCAATTATGATGTCGTATTTACCTTGTAAGAGAGCTGGAATAATTCCATCCCAATCTTGAGTAACCCATTCACAGGTAACACCCATTCTTTCACAAGCTTCATTTCCAAAATCAATTTCAGCACCTTCCAAGTCACCAGCAGAATTAATGTTGTTCCATGGTGGGTAGGCGCCTTCAGTACCAATTCTTATTGTTTGAGAGTTAGCAATTGAAGCCAATCCTAAAACACCAAGAGATAAAACAATTAATAAAAATTTTTTCACGTTTCCTCCTTAAAGAAGTAATTTCAAATTATGATATGACCATATAATCTAAATTTAAAAAAACAAAATAAATTGTTAGTATGACTTATCTTTTTCTTATCCGATAAATGAAGAAAAACAGGCTAAAAACTAATAATATGAAAGGAAAAGCCCAAAGAAACAAGTTTTTATAATTTAATAAAGGCTTAAAAAGAATGTACTCTCCATACCTATTAGTTAAAAAATCTTTAATTTCTTTTTCGGATTTTCCTTCCTGAAATTTTTTTCTTACTATTTTTTTTATATCATTTGAAAAATCGGCCTCAGAGTCATAGATGCTCTGATTTTGACACGTCATACATCTTAGCTCTAAGGTAAGTTTTTTTACTTTTTCATCAATTAGTTCGCTAGCAATTACATCAACAAAGAAAAAAATTAATATTAATTTTATTAAAATAAATTTATTATAAGAGTGGTTCAATTTCATTTAATATTATTTCTTTTGTTAATGGTCCCATAAATTTATAAATTATTTTTCCATTTTCATTAATTAAAAAAGTTTCAGGAAGACCAAAAACCCCAAACTCTAATGCTATCATTCCATCTTTATCTACCCCAACAAAATTGTAAGGATTACCATCCTCTAATAAATATTTTTTTGCATCTTCTATTTTATCTTTATGGTTAAAGCCTAGTATAAATAAATCTGGATAACGTTTTGATAATTCAAAGAAAAGAGGGTGCTCAACTTTACAAGGTAAGCACCATGAGGCAAAGAAATTTATTAATACTTTTTTATTTTTTACTTTTTCATAGTTTATATAAATTTTAGGATTGTATAATGAATTACTCTCAAAATTAGGAACATTTTTATTTAATAAAACACTTGGTGGTTTATTTGGGTCTTTATTACTTAATAAATATATTAAAAGAAATATGGATATTATAAAAAGTATCACTAGGGGGGTTAATATTATTAATTTTCTCATTTTTTAGTTACACCTATAAAACCAGACAAAACCATTATTAAAACTCCTAACCATATAAAACTTACAAAAGGGTTAATATATATTTTAATAAACCAATTATTATCTTTTTGATCACCAACTATAAAATATATATCTCTAAACCATTCATGGAAAATTCCTGCTTCAGAGGTAATCATTTTAGATACAGGATAATAGTTTTTTCCAGCTCTTATGTTTGCAACTAACTTCTCATCTTTTTTTATTAAAAAATTTGCCCTCAATGCTTGGAAATTTGCTTCATTAGTTGTTTCAACTTTTTGAAAAGTAATAAATGTATTTTTAATTCTAAACTTATCCCCTTCGTTAATATTATAATCATATTCTTCTTTAAATACGCTAGAACAGGTTATTCCCACAATAGCTATTCCTACTCCTATATGTGCTATATGTGGGTTTATTTTCTGTAACATTTTATAACTAAATTTAATTTTATAAGAAGAAAATATTGAAATAATAGAAGCAACAATTATCCAGACGCCTAATATTAATCCTAATACCCCCCAAGTATTGAAAGTAGTAAAATATGATTGTATTAGAACAACAACGCTAATGATCATAAAACCCAAAACATAAAGTTTTGCATTTCTTAATCTATTTGTTTGCCAAGATAATACTGGTGCAACACTCATGAGTAAAAAACCAGGCATCATGATAGGTATTACTGTTGAGTTGAAATAAGGTCCACCAACTGAGATTCTATCATTTGTAATTACTTCAATAATAATTGGATAAATCGTACCCAGCAAAATAGTTAATGTAGTAATGATCATTAATACATTATTAATTACAAGTGCTGATACCTTGTTTACAAATAGTAAGTTAATTGGTTTTGAGTTTTCAGGAGTTCTTAATAAAAAAACTAAAAAACCAAACCCTGTGATAATAAAAAAAATCAATAAAATAAACAATCCTCTTGAAGCATCGGCTGCAAAAGAATGAACACTTGTCAAAATACCTGATCTTACTAAAAAAGTTCCAAATATACTTAGTGAGAAGCACAAAATAGATAAAAAGATTATCCATTTCTTAAGTATTTGTTCACCCCTAATCATTAAAAGTGAGTGTACTAAAGCTAAACCTGTAATCCATGGCATCAATGATATATTTTCAACAGGATCCCAAAACCACCAACCACCCCATCCAAGCTCGTAATATGCCCAATAAGAACCTAGCGCTATACCACCTGTTAAAAACGTCCAACTTATTAAAGACCATTTTTTAGCAATATATAACCACTCATCATCATTGTTTTTATTTAATAATCCTGCAATTGCTAAACTAAAAATGATTGAATAACCAACATATCCTGCGTACAGAACTGGCGGGTGAATTGCTAGACCTGGGTCTTGTAAAATGGGGTTTAAGCCCAAACCCTCTTTAACAATAACAGAATTAACCAAAAAGGGATTTGATGTAAAAACAATAAATAATCCAAACAAAATATGAAGTGATGATTGTATTACAAGTGTTAATTGTTTAAATTTTAAATCAGCTACTTTTGTTATAGAAAATAAAAATCCATAGATGGATAATATTGATATCCATAAAAGCATTGAACCCTCATGATTGCCCCATGTACCTGAAATTTTATATATTAATGGTTTATTTGAGTGAGAATTTTGAAAAACATTAAAATTTGAAAAGTCAGATGTTACATAGCTAAACATAAGTGAAAAGAAAGAAATGAGAGTTAGAACTGAAGACAGACGAACAATTAGATTAAAGTTATAATTTTTATTTTTTAAAAAAAAATATGAAAATAATAAAAAAAAATTTATACCAATTGCAAGCGATAAGGAAATAAAACCAACTAATGAGCTCATTAATATTTTTTATTCCAATAACCTGAATCCTCTAATTTAGATTTAACTGATGAAGGCATATAATTCTCATCATGTTTAGCAAATACAGTTGTTGCATTAAAGATTTTTTTATCATCAAAGTAACCCTCAATTACAGTTCCTTGTTCTTCTCTAAATAAATCTGGAAGAATTCCACTATAAATAACACTAATAGATTTTTCATTATCAGTAATTTTAAAATTGAATTCACTGGATGAAATTTTGTTAAAACTATTTTTTTTAACAAAACCACCTATTCTAATTTTTTTATTAATAGTTATGTTAGAAGAATTTATCTCTGATGGTGTATAAAAATAAGATATATTTTCTTTTGCATTAAATAAAATTAGCATTACCGCTATTAAAATTAAAATTAAAGTTATTAAAATTAGTAATAATCTTTGATAACGAAGGCTCATTATTTATTTGTTCTTTTATATTTAATGTAACTAAGAAATAATAAGCCAATTATAAGTGCAAAAGCACTGACGTAAGCTGTAAAAATATACCAAAAATACATATTCTCTATTACCAAATAAATATAATAAAGATATCTCTTCTGGGGGACTAAAAGTCACAAATAGTTAGAGATTTTGTTCTCTTGCAAATATTTCTGTTTTAATTCTTAAAATTGCAATTGTTATTCCAATAAAAATAAAGGCTATTGTCATAATAACTAAAGGCGCCATCATTGAGGGATCAATACTTGGTTTTGAGAGCTTGCTTATTGTAGCTGGTTGATGCAGGGTATTCCACCAATCCACTGAA
>CABYIF010000002.1 GCA_902518985.1 uncultured Alphaproteobacteria bacterium
CCATAATCACCAGTAATTGTCTCTCCATCTCTTATAATTTTTACATTATCTAGTAATTCAATTAATGAAGTTTCTTTATTATATTTAACAGTATTTGCATACATTTCAGTATCTTCTGTTTTAATATAACCTATCAATTTATCTTCCACATTTAGAATATTTATGTCTCTAACTCCATCAATAGTTGAAAAAATTCCGTCAATATATTCCCCTTCAATATAAACATCATCAGATATCAGTTTAGAATTCTTACCAATTACAAAAAATTTACCGTTTAAATTGTTTACTTTTATTTCACCATCAGAGTACATTTCAGTGTTTTCAGTTATTAGAACGGAATTATTGCCAATTATGTGGATTTTTTCATTTTCAATTTCTAAAATTAATTTTTCTCCCTTGCCGTCTATTAAATATTCAGGTGATTTTAATTTAACATTTCCCATAGCATCTATAATTTTTATATCATAGAGATCTTTTTCAAAAAAAATCTCTACTTTATCTCCTGATAGTTTGAAAGTGTCTGAATTTATATGAACATTTTTTTTTAATAAGTAATATTTTTCGTTTTGAAAAACTTCGATACCATCATCAGTTGTTATTTCCGTTTCTCCAGCTTCTCTAGAAAAAGAGCTAAAACTTGTTAGAACAATAATTAAAAGAAAGATCAATCTCATTTTAAAATTAGCACAGCATTCCCATTAAAATTTATTTTGTTACCATTATCATAAATATTAAATCCTTCTGAAGAAATTGTAGTATTTTTTGACTTAAATATTGATTTATGTTCACTTTGAGCAGTTTGCTCTTCTCTATTAAATGTAACATTATCAGACTCAATACTAAAATTATTTGATGTAAATTTAACATTTTTTTTTAGTAATATCTCTCCGTTTTTGATAAAATTACCTTCATCGGCTGTAACATATATTTTTTGTGATACACTGTTAATTGCAAATCTAGGTTTTGTTATATCTACGTTAGATATTTTTATTTCGTTACTTATTAAGTTTTTATCAAAATTAAAATATAATTTAGAAACAAAAAAAATCATAATTAAAAAAAATATGAAAATTGATATTACAAGCAAGTGTATTTTATTTATTGAAAGTAGAAAATTCAACTTAACTAGTTAACCTCAGTAAATCATGAATATGGACTATCCCAATTGGTTTTTTCTTTTCACAAATAAACAAACTTGTAATTTTTTTTCTATTCATAATATTTAAGGCCTCTCCAACAAGCAAATTTTTATCAGAAATTGTAGGGTTTTTCGTCATAACCTCACAGGCCTTCTTATCAAAAAACTTTGAGTTAAGTTTTCTTCTAAGATCTCCATCTGTAATAATCCCTATAATATTATTATTGTTATCTAAAACACCTAAGCAACCAAAACTCTTTTTAGTCATTTGTATAAGAGCCTTTGACATTTTTTCATTCTTTTTTACAATCGGTAAATCAGATTTAGTATGCATAATTTCACTTACATATTTTAAATCCTTTCCTAAATTTCCACCAGGGTGAATATTTTTAAAATTTATACTCTTAAAACCCTTTAGTTCTAATAATGCGATTGCCAAACAATCACCAATAATCATTGCCATAGAAGTTGATGTTGTAGGAGCTAAATTTAAAGGACAAGCTTCAATTGGTTTTTTATATAAAATTCCTATTGATGAATTTTTATATAATGTACTTTTAGAATTACTACTTATACTGATCAAAGTAATATTAAATCTTTTTACAAATTGAATAATATTATTTAGTTCTGAAGTCTCTCCTGAATTTGAAATTGCTATAACACAATCATTTTTTTGAATGCTACCAAGATCACCATGACTAGCCTCTGTGGCATGTATAAAATAAGATGGAGTTCCTGTAGAAGTAAGTGTAGCGGAAATTTTATTTCCAATGTGCGCACTTTTTCCAACACCTGTAACAATTACTCTTCCCTTAATCATCCGTATTGTTTCCACTGCCTTATAAAAATTATTATTGAACGTTGAGGAGAGAGTTTTGATACTTGCCAACTCCTTAGAAAATGCTTCTTTTGCACTTTTTAAAATTTTATTTTTCTTGTTCATTAATGTTTAAAAATATCTTGTTCAGCCCATCCACTTATATCTAAATCAGTCCTGTGTTCAATAAAATCAAAGCATGCTTTTGCTAGTTTGATTCTTTTTTCTCTTAATAGCATTTGATCAAGCTTATCCTTAATATTATGAAGGTGTAAAACATCAGTTGCAGCATATTTCTGTTGCTCTTTTGTTAAATCTCCTCCCCAATCAGATGTTTGCTCTGTTTTTGAGATATTCTTATTAAGTAACTCACTGCATAGATCCTTGTATCCATGCTTGTCCGTATAGGTTCTCACTAATTTAGAAGCAATTTTTGTACAATAAATATTTTTTATGTTTATTTTAAAGTTATACTTAAACACAGCTACATCAAATCTTGCATAATGAAATATTTTCTGAATTTTATTGTTTTTTAATATTTTTATCAAATTTATTGGTTTTTTGCTTTTAAGATTGATTTTAATTAAATGACAAATTTGATCTCCATTAGAAATTTGTACCAGGCACAATTTATCTCTTTTTGGGTTTAATCCCATAGTTTCACTATCTATGGCAATAGTACTTTTTATTTTTATATTTGATGGAATATCGCCTTCATAAAGATTTATTTTCATTTTGATATTATTGCCTATTCTATGTATATCTTTATATTATATCATTTATTCTTTTAAAGGTCATGAAATCAATAGTAATTTTTGGAGGTGCTGGGTTTGTAGGTAAGCATTTGATAAGGAGATTAGCAAAAAATGGCTACAAGATAATTATACCTTATCAAAAATCAATTCAAGAAGCAAAGATTAGACTTTTAGGAATAACTGGTCAAATCATACCTTTTAGATTTTCAACATTAGATGACAAAAGATTAAAAACAGTTCTATTGAACACTGATATATGTATTAATTTAAAGACAACATATGACCAAAAAAATGGAAATTTTAATGATACAATTTTCAAATTTAACCAAAAACTGCTTAAAATATTAAAAGAAAATAAAGAGTTAAGACAATTTATCTTTTTTTCTGGGTTGGGCGTTGATATTGATAAAAAATCTTCAAGAAGTATTGCCATATATAAATCAGAAAAAGAAGCTTTTAAAATAATTGAAAATACATCAATTATAAGACCTGGTATAATAATCGGTGGTGAGGATTTATTTCTCAAAAGGTTACTTCCAATTTTTAGAATGTCTTTTTTTGTCCCATTGTTTGGCGACGGCTCAAAAAAATTTCAACCAGTATTTATTGATGACGTATCATTAGCAGTGCAGACAGTTATAAATAAAAATATAAAGGGTAAAAATATATACGAATTGGCAGGCCCAAGAGTTATCTCTTACAAATATTTTTATAATTATATTTCAAAATGCTTAGGTAAAACAAGGGTTTTGGTTCCATTCCCTTTCAGATTAATGAAATTTTTAGTAAGTATCGCAGAAAAAACACCCTTTTCTCCATTAACTTCAGAGCAATTATTGTTATTTGAAGAAGATAATATTTCTCAAAATACTTTCAAAAACTTCGAAAACTTGAATATTAATCCACAGGATACATTACAAATAACTAAAAATATTATTGAAAATTAGCCATTTTAATTAAATTAGTAAACAAGTGAGACTAATTTTGCATTTTTATGGTTTATTTTTAATTTTATAATGTGTATTTAGGTCTTCTTTTAAAAATAAGTAAACAATGCTGACCTAAATGCTAAAGTTTGTTAAAATAAATCAGGAAAATCCTAGCAAAATTTCTGCAAAAAAAAGAGTAAAATCTTTTGATGAAATTTATGCTAGATACGCAGCTCAAAAAGCAGAAGAACAAGCCTCTAGATGTTCTCAGTGTGGAGTTCCTTTTTGCCAAGTTCATTGCCCACTTCATAATAACATTCCAGATTGGTTAAAACTAACAGCTGAAGATAGGATGCATGAAGCATTTGAAATCTCAAGCTCAACGAATAATATGCCTGAAATATGTGGACGAATATGCCCACAAGATCGTTTATGTGAAGGAAATTGTGTAATTGAACAATCTGGACATGGAACTGTTACCATAGGATCAATTGAAAAGTACATTACAGATAAAGCTTGGGACGAGGGTTGGGTTAAAAAAATTATACCTTTAAAAGAAAAAAAAGAAAGTATTGGTGTAATTGGTTCTGGTCCAGCAGGTTTAGCTGCGGCTGAAGAATTAAGAAAAAAAGGATTTCAAATCACTATTTATGATCGTTATGATAGACCTGGTGGCCTACTTATATATGGAATACCAAATTTTAAATTAGAAAAAGAAATTGTTTTAAGAAGAACTGATCGACTAAAAGAAAGTGGAATCAAGTTTGAATTAAATTGTAATATTGGTAAAGATATTACTTTTGATGAAATAAAAAATAAACATGATGCAATATTAATTGCAACTGGCGTTTATAAATCTAGAGATATCAATCTTAATACTTCAAATTTTAAAAATGTAGTTCCAGCATTAGATTTTTTAATTGCTAGTAATAAAACTGGTTTAAAAGATAAAGTTGAAGATTTTACTAATGGAAGACTTAATGCAAACGGTAAAAACGTTATAGTTATTGGAGGTGGGGATACAGCAATGGATTGTGTTAGGACAGCTGTAAGACAGGGAGCTAAATTAATCAAATGTTTATATAGACGTGATAAAAATAATATGCCTGGCTCACAAAGAGAAGTACAAAATGCAATTGAAGAAGGAGTAGATTTCCAATGGTTAACTCTACCAATACAATACGTTGGTAATGGTTTTCTAAAAAAAGTAAGAACTGTTCAAATGCAACTTGGTGAACCAGATGAATCTGGAAGAAGAAGGCCTGAGCCGAAGGAAGGAACAGAAAAAGATCTTGATGCAGATCTCGTTATTGAGGCACTTGGTTTTGAGCCTGAAAATTTACCTAAACTTTTCAACAATGAAGAATTAACAGTAACAAGATGGGGAACCCTAAGAATTAATTATCAAAACATGATGACATCAATAGACGGTGTTTTTGCAGCAGGTGATATTGTTCGTGGAGCAAGTCTAGTAGTGTGGGGTATTAAGGATGGAAGAGATGCAGCAAAAAACATTGAAGAATATATAGAATTTAAACAACTTTTAGCAAATAGAGATAATAAGAAAGTTGCTAATGCTTAATAGATTTATAGAAAATTACAAAAAGAATAAAAAATTTCTAGAAGAGAATCATATCTATAACGAAAAAGATGAACACGCATCATGTGGAGTAGGCTTAATTGCTTCTTTAGATGGCTCTGAAACAAGAGAAATTGTTGAACTCGGAGTACAAGCACTCAGAGTTCTTTATCACAGAGGTGCTGTTGATGCTGATGGTAAAACAGGTGATGGAGCTGGAATTCAATTATCTATCCCTAAAGAATTTTTTATAGAAAAAATTGAACGAACTGGGCATAAACCAAATGATTATCCTTTTGGAGTTGGTATGATATTTTTACCAAGAACAGATTTTGCAGCCCAAGAAAACGCACGCACAATAGTAGAATCCGAAATAATCAAAGAAGATCTAAAAATATATGGTTGGCGACATGTACCAATCAATTCTGCTATTATAGGTGACAAAGCTAAAGCCACTAGACCTGAAATTGAACAAATCCTTATCTGCAATGAAAAAATGGAAGACGAAAAAGAATTTGATAATAAACTTTATATAATTAGAAAGAGAATAGAGAAGGAAATAAGAAATCAGAACATACCAGATTTTTATATTTGTTCACTTTCTTGTCAATCTATAGTTTATAAAGGAATGTTCTTAGCGGAACAACTTTCAAATTTCTATCCTGATATTCAGAAAAAAAATTTTATCTCCAGATATGCAGTTTATCATCAAAGATATTCTACAAACACATTTCCTACTTGGTCTCTCGCTCAACCATTTAGAGTAATTGCTCATAACGGAGAAATTAATACACTCAAAGGAAATAAAAACTGGATGTCTGCTCACGAACCAAGGATGCAACATCAAAATTTTGGAAACGTTGATGATTTAAAACCAATCATAGATTCTAATGCTTCCGACTCAGCCGCTTTAGACTCAACTATTGAATTGCTTGTCAAAGCAAATCGCTCTCTTCCAATGGCAAAGATTATTACAATTCCTGAGGCTTGGGCTCACAGAAGAGACTTTCCTAAAAAATTAAAAGACTTATATGCTTATGGTGGTGCTGTTATGGAGCCTTGGGATGGACCTGCTGCTATCTGTGGAGCACATGGTGATTGGGCAATTGCTGGTATGGATAGAAACGGCTTGAGACCTATTCGTTATACACTTACAAAAAATCTTCTTATCGCTGGATCTGAAACAGGTATGGTAAAAGTTAATGAAGAAGATGTCGTTGAAAAAGGTAGAGTAGGACCAGGCCAATTAATTGCAATAAACTTTAAACAAAAAAAATTTTATAAAGATAATGAAATTAAAAAATACTTATCTGATACTAAACCATTTGGAAATTGGACTAAAAAAATTACCTACATCGATAGACTTGTTAAATCTGCAGATGAAGAATTTAGGGATTTAGACTCAGGTGATCTCCGAAAAAGAATGGCATGTTTTGCATGGTCAATAGAAGATATTGAATTAATTCTCCATCCTATGATTGCAGAAAAGAAAGAAGCAACAGGTTCAATGGGAGATGATACACCTCTTGCAGTACTATCAAACAAATATCGAGGCCTTCATCATTTTTTTAGACAAAACTTTAGTCAAGTAACAAACCCCCCAATTGACTCTCTCAGAGAAAGAGTTGTAATGAGTCTTAGAACAAGAATAGGAAATTTAAGTAATATTCTTGATGAGAACGAAAACCAATGCGATCACCTTCAATTAAATTCTCCCGTCTTATCTATAGAGCAATTTAAGTCTATGAGAAAATATATGAGGCACACAGTTAAGGTTATTGATACTACAATGGATAAGACTGATCCTAAAAATACATTTGAAAGTGAAATTTCAAGAATAAATAATGAAGCTGAACAAGCTGTCAGAGAAGGTTACGTTCATATTATACTAAGTGACAAGTCAATGTCTAAATCTAGAATTGCCCTTCCTATGATTTTAGTTACAAGTTCTGTTCATCATTATTTAATAAAAAATAATTTAAGAACTTTTATTTCACTAAATGTTCAATCTGCCGAATGTCTTGATGTTCATTATTTCGCTGTTCTTATTGGGGTAGGGGCAACGAGTGTAAATGCTTACATGGCTCAACAAGCAATAGCTGATAGACATAAAAAAGGATTATTTAAAAATTTAACATATGAAGAATGTGTAGAGAGATTCATTAATTCTATAAACAACGGCTTGTTAAAGACAATGAGTAAAATGGGCATATCTGTTGTAAATTCATATCGTGGCGGCTGTAATTTCGAGGCCATTGGTCTTAGCAGAAATTTAATGAGTAAATATTTTCCATCAATGAGTTCTAAAATTTCAGGAATTGGCATCAGTGGTATTGAAAATAGATCAAGAGAGGCCCATGATAAAGCTTATGAAGAAAATATTATAACTTTGCCTATTGGCGGAAATTATCGTTACAGGTTTGGTGGAGAAAAACATGCATTCGAGGCTCGATCAATTCATATGCTTCAAACTGCAGTTTCTTCTAACAATTATTCTTTATTTAAAAAATATTCTTCAATGGTAGATGACATGGATCCAATTAATATTCGCGATCTTTTAAATTTCAAAAAAAATAAAGATAATAAAAATCAATCAAATAATGTTGAACCATCTCAAGAAATTAGAAAGAGATTAGTAGCTCCAGGCATTTCCCTTGGTGCATTAAGTCCAGAGGCACATGAAACACTATCTGTGGCTATGAATAGAATTGGTGCAAAATCAGACTCAGGTGAGGGTGGAGAGGATCCAGTTAGATTTAAACCTAAATCAAATGGAGATAATGCATCTTCGAAAATTAAGCAAATTGCTAGTGGACGTTTTGGAGTAACTGCCGAGTATTTAAACAACTGTGAAGAAATTGAGATTAAAGTTGCACAAGGTGCAAAGCCTGGAGAAGGCGGTCAATTACCTGGAGGTAAGGTTACAGGCTTAATTGCAAAGCTGAGACATTCAACAGAGGGTGTAACTTTAATTAGTCCACCACCTCATCATGATATTTATTCAATAGAAGATCTTGCTCAACTAATTTATGATTTGAAACAAATTAATCCAAAAGCAAAAGTTTGTGTTAAACTTGTTGCTCAGTCAGGAATTGGCACTGTCGCAGCTGGTGTAGCAAAAGCAAAAGCTGACACGATTTTAATATCAGGACATAATGGTGGAACCGGTGCGAGTCCTCAAACAAGCATTAAATATGCAGGACTTCCATGGGAGTTAGGTTTAAGTGAAGTTCATCAAGTTTTATCTTTAAATAACTTAAGAGATAAAGTTGTTCTTAGAACAGATGGTGGTTTAAAAACTGGTAAAGACATTGTTATTGCCGCAATGCTTGGAGCTGAAGAATACGGCATAGGTACAGCTAGTTTAGTTGCAATGGGCTGTATTATGGTAAGACAATGCCATTCCAACACTTGTCCGGTTGGAGTATGCTCTCAAGATGAAAAGTTAAGAGAAAAATTTACTGGCACACCTGAAAAAGTTATTAATTTATTTAGTTTTATTGCTGAAGAAGTTAGAGAAATTTTATCTAACCTTGGTTTTAATTCTTTAGATGAAGTTGTTGGAAGGTCAGATCTTCTTTATCAAGTAAGTAGAGGAAGTTCAGATCTTGATGACCTTGATCTCAATCCAATCATTCAAACAATTGACTCATTTGTAGGAAATTTTGATAGTAAAAAGAATACTATTAACAAGGTAAGCGATAGTTTAGATTTAAAAATTATTGAAGATGCAAAATCATTTTTTGATGATAACCATAAAATTGAATTAAACTATAATATTCAAAATACAGATAGAGCAATTGGAACCAGACTAGCATCTGAGATTACAACAACAAAAGGTATGAGTGCCCTTAATGACGATTTCTTTACTGTTAATTTTCATGGATCAGCTGGTCAATCTTTTGGTGCTTGGAGTGTACAAGGTACTACATTAAGGGTTTACGGTGATGCTAATGATTATGTTGCTAAAGGATTATCTGGAGGCAAGATTGTTATTCAGCCAAGTTCAGCTTCGACGCTTCCTTCAAATAAAAATGTAATTATCGGAAACACAATCTTATATGGTGCAACGCGAGGAAAATTATTTGCTGCAGGAACTGCAGGTGACAGATTTGGTGTTAGAAACTCTGGTGCACATGCAGTTATAGAAGGTTGTGGAGACAACGGTTGTGAATATATGACTGGAGGAAGCGCAGTTATTCTGGGAGAAGTTGGAAACAATTTTGGAGCAGGAATGACAGGTGGTATGGCATATGTTTATGATAAAGAGGGTACACTTCCTTTAAGAATTAATCTTGAAGATATTTTTTATCAGCAACAAATGACAAATTATTGGGAACAAATATTATTTCAAAAGATTGAAGAGCATGTCAAAGAGACAAACTCTAAATATGCTCAAAATATTCTAAATAACTGGGATAATGAAAAATTATTATTCTGGCAGATTGTTCCAAAAGAAATGATATATAAATTTGATCAACCTGTCTTAATAAAAGAAGAAAAATTAGCTTAATTTTTTTTTATTATAGATTTAATAGACTCATTAATTACCTTGAGATCAAAAGGTTCTGATAGTCTATGATCACTATTTTTTAAAAGCTTAATTTGTATTTTATTACCTTTTATTTTTTTAACTATTTTTTCTGGGACATCTGGTTTGACTACATTATCTTTTAAACCTTGAATTAATATTAAAGGTTTGCTCCATTTAAAATCTTTATTTAAAATTTTATTTTTTCTACCATCAATAATATATTTCTTTTTAACAAGATAACTAAAGCCATAAGAAGAATATCTAATAAATCCTTTTTTATCCAACTCTTCTTTTTTCTTATTAGAAAGATCATTGTAAAATCCATCTATGTAATCTGGGGCGGCTGCAAGTCCTACCATACCAGCTACTCGTGATGGTCTTGCTTTAGCTGCTAAAAACATTAACCATCCTCCCATACTACTTCCAACAAGTATTTGAGGACCTTTAGTTATATTATCAATGACATCGATTAAATCCTTTTTCCAATCAGAGATTGTAAAATCTTCAAATTTTCCACTAGATTTTCCATGACCTCGGCACTCAAAACGAATAAAACAAAGCTTATTTTTCTTAGCATATTTCTCAACAGACATTGCTTTTTGGCCACTCATATCAGAATTTAACCCATGGATAAAAATGATACCAGGAGATTTTCCCTTAAGTGATTTATAATGTATTTTTTCTTTTTTCTTATTAATAAAGTAGGCCATCTTTGATACAAATACTTATATTTAATAAAATGTCATCATTTAATGTCGCTCAAATAATTCCATCCTTAGAATCTGGTGGTGCAGAAAGAGGCACTATTGATGTTTCTAATTATTTATCTGAATTAGGAATCAATAATAATATTATATCTAATGGGGGACGTTTATTAAATGAAACTGATAAAAATTTAACAAATCATTTTAAATTATCAGTAAACTCAAAAAACTTTATAACCTACCCACTTATTGCCAGTAGAATTAACAAAATAATTAGTAAAAATAATATTAATATTGCCCATATTCGATCAAGAGGTCCTGCCTGGATATTACGTTTTGTTAATACTAGGAATATAAAAACAATTTCAACTTTTCATAATGTTTATTCTGGTACATCATTTTTAAAAAAAATTTATAATAAACAACTTGCTAATGTAGATAGAATTGTAGCTATATCTGATTATGTTAAAAATGAAATAATCAACAAATATAAAATAGATAAACAAAAGTTGGAGGTCATAAATAGAGGAGTGGATGTTGATTATTATGATAGAAAATTTTCTGATGATCTTGTTAAATATTTCTTAAATAAAAAGTCAATTAATCCAAATAAAAAAATAATTCTTTACCCTGCAAGATTAACTAATTGGAAAGGCCATATTGAATTTTTAGATGTATTTAAAAAATTTAATAATGAAAATTATTTTTTATATCTTGTTGGAGACACAAAAAATAAATCTTATACTGAAAGAGTCAAAAATAAAATTAATGACCTTAATTTAACAAATAACTGTCAAATTTTAGGAAATCTTAATAAAGATGATTTAAAAATTATGTACTATTTATCGTCAATAATTGTGTCACTTCCTTTACAACCAGAAGGGTTTGGAAGAATAGTCGGTGAAGCACTAGTGATGAGAAAAAAATTATTAGCATTTAATTTTGGTGGAGTTAAAGATCAATTAAATGGGTTGGATGATATCTATAAAGCTGAACCATTAGTATATGATAATCTTCACTTAAAGCTTCAGGATCTGGCAGAAATTGATAATGAAAGATTTTTAGATATATCTAACAATAGTAGAAATCACATTATTAATAATTTTTCAAAAGAGCAGATGGTAAAGAAATATTTTAATTTATATGAAAAAATCTCAGTATAATAATATCTTAGTTGTAAAACATGGTTCTCTTGGTGATATAGCATTTTCATTGTTGGCTATGGCAACAATTCGGAAATATTTTAATGACTCAAAAATAGATTTAATTACAGAGAGTAAATATAAAAATTTGTTGAAGAAATCAGATAATTTTGACTCAATTATTGAGGACAGTCGTAAAGGATTTTTAAATACTTTAAAGGTAATATTCAAAATATATAAAAATAAATATGACCTAATAATTGACCTGCAGAACTCAAAAAGAACAAATTATTACTGGCTATTATTAAAATATTTTTCTAAAAGTAAAATTAATGGCTCAAGATCAAATTGTGGTATTAGGTATAAAATTCCTCAGCAAGGAACTGAATCTCCTCAAAAAGGCTTATATAATCAGCTCAGACTATTAGGTATAAATGAAATATCAGATGATCTTGGATGGCTTGAAACAAATACAGATAAGATATCAGAAGATAAAATAATAATGTTTATTCCCGGTGTTTCAAACTCAGGAAAATATAAACAATGGTCTTCAAAAAAATTTGCAGAACTTGCAAAAATTCTTGAAAATAAAAATTATAAAATTTGTGTTGTAGGCCAGGATAGTGATAAAAAAATAATAGATATAATAAAGAAAAACTGTAGAAAAATAATTGATTTGACTGGTAAATCACCTCCTGAGATTATCTATTCAATTGCAAAAAAAAGTCATTTAGTTGTAAGCAATGATACTGGTCCAGGTCATATTGCTGCTCTTAGTAAAACAAATACTTTATTTTTAGCGCTGGATAATATGATTTCTGAATCAAATTTATCAGAGTATAAAAATGCATTTAAGATCCTTAGTAAATCTATGGACACAATATTAGTTGAAGATGTTTTAAATTATATAGATCAAAACAAACTAATTAATGAATGAATTTAATTTCTCTTCAAAATTATCTTCATTAAATATCAGTTTTGTATATTTTTTTCTCCAAGGAGCATATTCTTCTGAAATCATTTCTGGCAAATTATCAGCATCATAAATTACACAAAGTTTACAATTTGTAAGTGAAGCTATATGAGTACATCCACATTCAGGCGTAATTACATAAGTTGAAGAATTGATTATAGATGTCCAATTATTAAAATCTAATTCTTCTAAAATTAATATTCCATTTATTTCTTTGAGATTTATAAAATCATCATTATTAATATGTTTATATTCTTCATAAATTTTACTAAAAACCTTTTTTGTAGATTGATCACTAGTCATAACTATATTCCTACCAGTATGTTTTAATTTATTTAATAAATTAATAAAATGATCTTCCAAGAAATATCTATTTATCCATTTGGATGAAAGATGAATTAAACATATTTCTTTATGACCATAATTTCTTTTATCAAATTGAAACAAATAATTAATTAACTCATTTTCAAGAAGTTTTAAGCCACTTTGTTTGACTAAATCTTGCATTAATTTACTTTGATTGATTGATTTATTTTGCTTAAAATATGAATTCCTATTCACAATTTTGATGTTATTAAAAAATATTTTACAAAAAATTCTCTCAATTAATTTACTGAATATCCCAGATTTATATCTTGATTGTAATATGAGTAATGATTTAGACTTACTTTTTGAAAATATTGATATTATAATGCTTATCCATCCGGGGCTAAACGAGTAAATATAATCATAATTTTGTTTTCTTAGGAGTCTAATAGTACTCAATATATTGGATAATTTTCTATTTAATAAAAATAATTTATTAATGACTGAAATATTTTTACATACTTTTAAATTATTATCTGAACAAACAACATCGATAATATTTTCTTCGTTAGCTTTTTTTAAACCTTGAATAACAGGAAGAGTTAGTATCATATCTCCCATTTTATCAATCCTAACAACACAAATTTTCATAAAGTTCACAAAATATTTCTAATCAATACAATTCTTTTTTAAATCAGGTCTTGAATTTAAATTCATTTGAGATTATATCCTAACAAAATATGAAAAAAGACTCAATTTCCTAATATGCTATTAAATAATAGCTTTAACACAATCTCAATATAATCTTGGCTGTAAATTTCAAATCAAAGAAAGATATTGGTCCTAGAATCAATGAGCAAATTACTGCAAGTGAGGTAAGACTGATATCAAGTAATGGTAAGCAGCTTGGTATTTTAAGTATTCGTGAAGCTCTTATACAGGCGGAAGATGAAGGTTTTGATCTAGTTGAGGTATCTCCTGAAGCCAATCCACCAGTATGTAAAATAATAGACTACGGAAAACTTAAATATAGAGAACAGAAAAGTAAAAAAGAGGCAAAGAAAAAACAAAAAACAATAGAAGTTAAAGAAATTAAAATGAGACCTGGAATTGATACTCATGATTATAACGTCAAAGTTAAGGCACTTTCTAAATTTATTGGGGGTGGAAATAAGGTAAAAGTTTCTATGCGCTTTAAAGGAAGAGAGATGGAACACCAAAATTTAGGCTTTAATTTGTTAAAGAAATTAACAAATGAGGTTGAAGAATACGCTAAGGTAGAGGTTGCTCCTAAATTTGAAGGAAAGCAGATTATGATGATATTAGTACCACAAATAGTAAAATAGAGTCTAACTTATTGCAAAATATATAATTTTCAGTATAAGCCACTAAAACTTGTTATGGCCTGCGGGGCAGCCTAACGGTGAACTATTAATTAAAGGAGTTAAAAATGCCCAAGCTAAAAACAAAAAGCAGTTTGAAGAAAAGATTTTCTAGGACTGGAACAGGAAAAATAAAATTTAAACCTGCTGGTAAAAGACATGGAATGAGCAAACGTTCCAATAAATTCATACGTAACACAAAAAGATCTGCGATAATGTCACCTGGTGACTCTGCTTTAATTGATCACATGTTACCATATAACAAGTAAGGAAGTTAGTTATGGCAAGAGTATCAAGAGGTGTTACAGCAAGAGCTAGACACAAAAAAGTTATTAAAAGAGCTAAAGGATATTACGGTAGAAGAAAAAATGTTTTTAGAGTTGCCGTACAAGCTGTTGAGAGGGGCATGCAATATGCTTATAGAGATCGCAAAAAAAGAAAAAGTGATTTTCGCGGACTTTGGATACAAAGAATTAACGCAGGTGTTCGTCTACACGGCCTAACATATTCTCAATTTATCTCTGGTTTAAAAAAATCTTCTATCGAAATTGATAGAAAAATCTTAGCAGATCTTGCAGTTAATCAGCCTGATGCTTTCAAAGCATTAGTTGATAAAGCTCAATCTGCTAGATAATTTTTATTAATAAAATATAATAGATTAATGGTTTTTGCAGAAAACAAAAATGATATCTTAAAGAAAATCAAAGATATAAATTCTTTTGAAGAATTAGAAAAATTAAGATTATATTATCTTGGAAAAAAAGGAATTATTCCTGAGTCCCTTAAAGGTTTGGCTTCTCTGTCAATTGAAGAAAAAAAAACTAAGGGACAAGAAATAAATATTTTTAAAAAATTTGTTGAAGAAATTTTAAGAGAACAAAAAACAATTCTTGAAAATTCACAAATTGCTAAAAAAATTAAACAAGAAATAATTGATGTTACTTTGCCTCCCAATATTAAAACAGCCGGTAAAATACACCCAATTAGTCAAACAATTTTCAATATTATCGAAATATTTGGTAATCTTAATTATTCTGTTGAAACAGGACCAGATATAGAAACAGATTTTAACAATTTCACTGCTTTAAATATTCCTGAGCACCATCCTGCAAGAGAAATGCAAGATACATTTTATCTGGAAGGTAATCAGGAAAACAACGTATTACGAACTCATACTAGTCCAGTCCAAGTTAGGACTATGCTGAAAAACAAACCTCCAATCAAAATAATTGTTCCTGGTAGAACTTATCGTAGTGACTCAGATGCGACGCATGCCCCTATGTTTCATCAAGTTGAAGGACTTGTTGTAAATCAAAATGCTACCATGGTAGATTTAAAATCCACATTAGTTTTATTTCTTGAAGAGTTTTTTGAAGTCAAAAATTTACAATATCGTTTCCGTCCTAGTTATTTTCCATTCACTGAGCCAAGTGCAGAAATGGATGTAGCTTACACTAAAGTCAACAATAAAATAAAAATAGGTGAGGGAAACAATTGGTTAGAGATATTAGGCTGTGGAATGGTTAATCCATTAGTTTTAGAAAATTGTAAGATTGACTCTAAAGTTTATCAAGGCTTTGCATTTGGTATGGGCATAGAACGTTTATCAATGTTAAAGTATGGGATTTCAGACTTAAGAAGTTTTTTTGAATTAAATTATAGATGGTTAGATCATTATGGTTTTAGTGTTTTAGACAATCAAACAAGGTCTGGTCTTTAAATGAAATTCACACTAGACTGGTTAAAAGATCATTTAGACTCTTCAGCTGATTTAAATACCATTGCTGACACATTAACTAACATAGGATTAGAAATAGAAAACGTTGAGGACAAATCAAATGACTACAAAGATTTTAGTGTTGCAAAAGTTATCAGAGCAGAAAAACATCCAGACGCAGATAAGTTAAAAGTATGTCAGGTTAAAACTAAAAGTGGAGAGTTTCAAGTTGTATGTGGTGCACCTAATGCAAGAGAGGGTATGTTAGGCATTTTTGCTCCTGAAAATAGTTATATCCCAGGAACACAACTACATTTAAAAAAAACAAAAATCAGAGGTGTTGAATCATGCGGGATGCTTGTTTCTGAAAGAGAGATGGGTATTTCAGATGAACATGATGGAATAATAGAAGTTGATTTAAAATATAAAATAGGCGAACCATTTAGTAAAATATTTAAGCTTGATGAACCTGTTATAGAAATAAATATAACACCAAATAGATCTGATTGTCTATCAGTAAGAGGGATAGCTAGAGATTTAGCTGCTGCAGGGCTTGGTAAACTTAAAGATTTAAAATTTAAAGCAATAAATGAGTCAATTAAAAGTCCAATTAAATGGAATAAAGACTTTAAAGATCAAAATTTATGTCCTGGAGTTTCAGGAAGATATTTTAAAAATGTTAAAAATATTGAAAGTCCTAAATGGCTTCAAGATAGATTAACAGCGATAGGACTTCGTCCAATATCGGCTTTAGTTGATATTACTAATTATATTACTTTTGATTTAGGTCGCCCATTACATGTTTATGATGCTGATAAAGTTACTGGAAATCTCACTATGAGATTGGCGAAAAAAGATGAAGAGTGTCTAGCACTTAATGAAGTGAATTATAAATGTACTGAAGATATGATTGTTATATCTGATGATGATAGTAAGCTTCATGGTATTGGCGGTGTAATGGGTGGTCTTGAAAGTGGTTGCAGCATGAACACCAATAATGTTTTTTTAGAGGTCGCTTTATTTGATCCTATATCAGTCACTAAAACAGGAAGAAAACTTAATTTACAGAGTGATGCAAGATATCGGTTTGAAAGGGGAATAGACTTTGAGTCAATTTACTGGGGTGTTGAAGCTGCAAGCCAAATGATACTTGAATTATGTGGTGGTGAAGCAAGTGAATTTGTTTCGACAAAAATAAATCAAACAGAAATTAAGAAAATAAATTTTGACACCAATAAAATCAACTCATTTGGGGGTATTAATATTGATATTAAAGATCAATGTAAGATTCTAGACTCTCTTGGATTTCAAGTTAAAGAAAATAATTCAATTCTTGAAGTTAAAGTTCCAACATTCAGACCTGATATAGTTGGAGAAGCAGACATTGTGGAGGAAATAATAAGAATCTATGGATTTGATAAAATTCCTCTCAAAAAAATAATTAATGACGAAGAAAAAACACAAATATTAAATTCTTCAGTTAAGACTTATCATAAAACTAAAAAAATTATTGCAGCAGAGGGATACTCAGAAGTTGTAACTTGGTCTTTTATGGATGAAAATAACGCAAAAATCTTGTTCAGTAATTTAATTAGTTTGCAAAATCCAATTAGCAGTGATTTAAATACCATGAGACCATCCACTATCCCAAATCTTTTGGAAGCTATTAATCAAAATAAATCTCGTATGTATACAAGAGCTAAAATTTTTGAAGTTGGTCCAAATTTTTCCAAATCTCTCCATGATTTGCAGGAAAATGTTGCTTCAGCAATAACATACGGTTCAATTGACGAGGAAAATTGGTTTTCTAATAAAAAAAATAGTAATGTTTATAGTACAAAAGCTGACCTATTTAGTATTTTAAGTGGTTTAAATGTTCCTATTGAAAATTTATCATACAATAAAAATGAGGATAAAATTTACCATCCTGGTAAATCTTCTGCTTTAAGATTAGGTAAAAACATAATTGCAAAATTTGGTGAGTTGCATCCAATTTTATTAAAAACTATGGATGTAAATATAAAAGTTTATGGATTTGAAATTTATTTAGATAATATCTCTCAATTTCAAGAAAATAAATCTTCTTCTCGTAGTGCATTTTCAAATAATCCATATCAAATGGTAGAAAGAGATTTTGCATTTCTTTTACCAAAAGAAATTGAGGCGATTCAAATTATAAAAAAAGTAAAAAAAATAGATAAAAATTTAATAAATAAAGTAACAATATTTGATGTTTATGAAGGAGATAAATTACCTGATAATAAAAAAAGTATTGCGATAAGAGTCTTACTTGAACCTATAGATAAAACTTTTAAAGATGAAGAAATAGAAAATTTATCTCAACAAATTATAGAACAAGTATCAAAATCTTTCGAAGCTTCAATTAGGCAGTAATGACAGAACTTAGTTCTATAAGAAATTTTTCAATTGTTGCGCATATAGATCATGGAAAATCAACTCTTGCTGATAGATTAATACAATTTTGTGGAGGTTTAACAGATAGAGAAATGAAAGAACAAGTACTTGATTCAATGGAATTGGAGAGGGAGCGAGGAATCACAATTAAGGCTCAAACAGTAAGATTAACCTATCAGTCTCAAGATGGGAAAAAATATATTTTAAACATAATGGATACTCCGGGTCATGTAGATTTTTCTTATGAAGTCTCTAGGTCTCTTGCGGCATGTGAAGGATCGCTGTTAATTGTAGACTCGACACAAGGTGTTGAAGCTCAAACATTAGCTAATGCATATCAAGCAATAAATAATGATCATGAAATATTACCAGTATTAAACAAGATAGACCTACCGTCCTCAGAACCTGAGAAAATAAAATCACAAATTGAGGATGTATTAGGGATTGAAACTGATAATGCATCTTTAGTGTCAGCAAAAACTGGATTGGGAATAGAAGATCTACTTAATAAAATTATTACCTCACTTCCATCACCTTCTGGTGAGCCAGATAGTCCATTAAAATGCATGCTTGTAGATAGTTGGTATGATAGTTACTTAGGAGTCGTTGTATTAGTAAGAGTTGTTAATGGAAGTTTAAAAAAAAATCAAAAAATTAGATTTATGGCTACTGGTGCAACATATACAATTGATAGAGTAGGCGTGTTTTCCCCAAAAGCCACTGAAGTTAATTTATTAGGACCTGGTGAAATAGGTTTCATAAATTCCGGAATAAAAAGTGTATCCGATTGTAAAGTTGGAGATACAATTACTGATGACAAATATCCTACAGATCAAGTTTTACCTGGCTTCAAACCATCACAACCTGTGGTGTTTTGCGGCATGTTTCCTGTAGACTCAGATGATTATGAACACATGCGAGATAGTATGTCTAAGCTTGCTTTGAATGACTCTAGTTTTTCCTATGAACCTGAAGTTAGTCCAGCTCTAGGTTATGGTTTTCGTTGCGGATTTTTGGGTTTATTACATTTAGAAATTATAAGAGATCGATTTGAAAGAGAATTTAATTTAGAGCTTGTTACAACTGCTCCATCGGTTGTTTATAAAATTGAGATGAAAGATGGTTCTAATATAAATTTACACAACCCTACTGATATGCCTGATCCAGTTAAAGTAGAAAATATCTCAGAGCCATGGATAAAAGCAACAATTATTGTTCCTGAGGAATTTCTTGGATCAGTTCTAGAACTTTGTACCTCAAAGAGAGGCATTCAATTGAATATGAGTTATGCTGGAAATAGACCATTAGTTGAATATAAACTCCCATTAAATGAAGTAGTTTTTGATTTTTATGATAGATTAAAATCCTTAACAAAAGGTTACGCAAGTTTTGATTATGAAATTACAGGTTACGAAATAAATAACTTGGTTAAAGTAGGCATTCTAATAAATGGTGATCCAGTAGATGCACTTTCTCTTATAGTGCATAAAGATAGATCAGAACAAAGAGGAAGAGCTTTATGTGAACGATTAAAAGATTTAATTCCAAGACAACAATTTAAAGTTGCTATTCAAGCAGCAATTGGAGGAAAAATAATCGCTAGAGAAACCGTAGCTTCATTTAGAAAAGATGTGACTCAAAAGTTATATGGAGGTGATGTAACCAGAAAAAATAAACTTCTTGATAAACAAAAAAAGGGAAAAAAACGTATGAGACAATTTGGGAAAGTTGATATTCCCCAAAATACATTCTTAAACGCACTCAAAATGAAAGATAATTAAAATTAGTTATTAAAATCTTTTATCAAATCATAATCATCTTGATATATTTTTTTTATTTTTTTATTTTGATTTGTATCAAGAGATATCTCAAATTTTCCACCACCTAATTGTAATCTAGGAAAAATAATTTCCTTTTGAAAAAAACTATTAATTTTTTTTACAAATAAACTAACATCACTTGTATTAGCGATTATATCAAAATATTTTAAATCATTTCCAAGCCAATAATTTTGGGGTAAAAAATGTCTATTCTCAAAAATATTATTCTCTAATTTTTCAATTACTAAGTCAATTGAATGATTTTTAAATGCAATATCTTGATGATAAAGTATTCTATTTTTATAAGCTGAAATAAAACGTTTAATAGGATCTCTTACCAAACAGCATTTTATATCAACCTCTATTTTTTGAAATTTAGTGTATGATGGCAAAAAGTGAATTATATCTTTTTTGTCTTTATATTTTTTATGAACTTCCTCTGTTTGTAAATACCTTGGTAAATCATTATCCAAATTGTAAAATTTATTTTCAAGACCTAAATGTTTTATTAGAAAAAGTTTAACAGAAGAATTTGCATTTTTTGCTACAGGATAATAAGCTAATTTTTTTTTTGTATTTGGATTAGTTATTATTAAATAGTTAATTTTGTTTGCCATAATTATCAATTAAATTTAGCATTTATTAGTAACTAATGAAATAATATGATAAAATTAAATTTATTTAATTGTCAAATCAGAATTTTTTACAACTTAATTACAAATAGTTTCATTTATAGACTAATATATTGTAAGAAATTTTAGAAATTTTAAACAGGAGAGATGTGAGAGTGGTTTAATCAGCACGCTTGGAAAGCGTGTGTAGTAGCAATATTACCGAGGGTTCGAATCCCTCTCTCTCCGCCATAAATTAATATTTTTCTTAATCTTTAATTTTTGAAAAAAAGGAATACTTTAAAATACAATATATAGCTCTAAAGCCGTCTTGCCATGTAATTTTTTTTCCTTCACTATAATCTCTTCCATAATAGTTTATACCTATTTCATAAAATTTACACTTCATTTTTGAGAGTTTAATTGTCATTTCCGGCTCCACACCAAACCTATTTTCTTTTATATCAATTTTTTTAAAGAATGAACTTTTAATAGCTTTGTAACATGTTTCCATATCGCTTAGATTTAAATTTGTGAAAAAATTACACAGATGTGTAAGAACAAAGTTACCAATTCTATGCCAAAATAATAATGATCTTGACTCACCATAACCTTTAAATCTTGATCCATAAACTACATCAGCCTTACCATCTAATATAGGTTTGATTAATCTTACATGTTCAATTGGGTCATACTCTAAATCTGCATCTTGTATTAAGCATATATCGCCAGTTATAAACTTTGAAGCAGTTTTTAGACATGCTCCCTTACCCTTATTAATCTCATGTTTTATTATTTTAATTTCTGAGTTACTTTTAAATTTTTTCAATTTCTCTAAAGACTTATCGGTTGAGCAGTCATCTACAACTATAATTTCCTTATTGGAATATTGATTGTCTAAAACTTTTTCTAATATTAGTTCGATAGTCTGTTCTTCATTATAAACTGGAATAATTATTGATAATTTCATTACTTATTTTTAAAATAATCTATCGTTTTTTGAAGTCCATTTTCTAACTTTACCTGTCGATTCCAATTAAGTAGTTTTTTTGCTAAATATAAATTAGGTTTTCTTTTTATTGGATCATCTTCAGCCTTTTCAACATTTACTATTTTGCTTTTTGAATTTGTTAATTTAATTATCTTCTTTGCTAGATTATAAATGGTAATTTCATTATCTGATCCAATATTAATTGGACCTTGTATAGCCATCTTCGAATTCATTAATTTAACTAAACCTCTAACTGTATCTGATACATAACAAAAAGATCTAGTTTGTTTGCCATTACCATGAATAATTAGTGGATTTCCTTTTAATGCCGACAAAATAAAATTACTTACAACTCTGCCATCGTCATTATTCATATTGGGGCCATAAGTATTAAAAATTCTAGCAATTTTGATGTTTATTTTATGCGTTCTATAATAGTCAAAAAAAATCGACTCTGCTAATCTCTTTCCTTCATCATAACACGCCCTTACGCCAATAATATTTACATTACCCCTGTAACTTTCGTCCTGAGGGTGAATCAAAGGATCACCATATACTTCACTTGTAGAGGCTTGGAAAATTTTAGCATTATTTTTTTTAGCTAGCTCTAGCAAATTAATTGATCCAAAAATATTGGTTTTAATCGTATCAAGAGGATTTTTTTGATATTTTTTTGGTGAAGCTGGGCAAGCTAAATTATAAATTTCATCACATTTAAGAGTAATTTTTTTTTGAACATTCTGCTTAATAAAAGAAAAGTTTTTATTTTTACTTAAAATTTCAATATTTTTTTTACTTCCAGTGAAGTAATTATCTAAACAAATAACTTTATTATTTTTCAACAAACTCTGACATAAGTGAAAGCCTATAAAACCAGCTCCACCCGCAACTAAAATTTTTTTTTTCATTTAACAAAATTTATGTATATAAATATACTTATTACACTATAAATAAAATGAAAGAAGTTAATTTTATATTTGAAAAAAAATACTATATTTTATTTTTAATTCTTTTTCTTAGTTATGTTTTAACAGCTATTAATAGTGTAGGGTTTTATAAAGATGATGAACATTTTCAAATACTAGAGCCATTAGCTTATTTATTGGGTATCAACACCACATTAATAGATGACCCAACTGGTTATTATTGGGAATGGACATCTGGATATAGAATTAGACCATGGTTTCAGCCTTTTTTCTATTATCAAATAATATCTCTTGTAAAGCAATTAAATATTAACGATCCTTTTATTTGGGCATTGGTCTTGAGAATTTTTAATGGTACTTTGGGGCTTATAAGTGTTTTTATTCTTTTTTTCTCATTAAAAAAATATTTTGTTAAAGATGAAAGGATACAATATTATGTTATTTTTTTTACATTTTGGTTTTATCCTTTTTTACATGTAAGAACTTCATCAGAGTCTCTTAGTATAACCTTATTTACAATCACAGTTCCATTTTTTTTAAATCTTTTTGAGTCAAAAATAATAAAATTCCAAATATACAAAGTAGTATTTTTTGGTTTCATTCTTGGTTTAGCTATAGTTGTAAGACCACAAATTATATTTACTATATTTCCTTTTTTTTTATGGTTTGTTTTCTTTAAATTTCACTTTTATAAGTTATTTATAACATCACTAGGTATTTTGATATCTATTTCTGTTGGACTATACGTCGATTATTTGAATTGGGGATACTTTACAAATACATATTGGCAAATTTTTCAAGTTCAAATTTTGAGTGGTCAAATGCAAGGTTTCGGTCATAAGCCTTGGTGGTTTTATTTTATTACAATATTGAAAGATCTATCTCCAGGATTTAGTTTATTTTTTATTATAGGACTTTTTATTTTTTCTATCAAAAAAATTAATAATATTTTTACCTGGATGACACTAGGAACAATAATAATTCTTTTATTTTTTAAGCACAAAGAAACCAGATTTATTTTTCAAATATATGTTTTATCTCCCTTTTTTGTTATGTATTTATTAAGTATTGTATCTAACAATAAATTAAAAAATTTAATTTTTTATTTGTCCTTTATATCTAATGTAATTTTTTTATTAATAATTTGCTTACTACCAGCTAATAATAAAATTCATTTATATAAAAATATATTTTATGAAAATCTTACTGACTCAAAAATTTATTACGCAGGCAACAATCCTTACATGATTAATAATTTAGAACCAACATTTTATACAAATTTTCTTCCTGAAATAGATGAATTTAATAATTCTATAAATTTAAATAAATTTTATTTTGTTACAAATAATTATACAGAGCTAGAAAATATAAAAAAGAAATATAGTTGTAATATTAAGTTTAGCTCCTATCCACAAAAAATATTAGAAATTAATAAAACATTAACTAAACGTAATATGAATTGGTATATACTAAGTTGTGAAAAAACTTAGTTTTTTTGACACCAGAACTGATACATCCCAGCAAATATTCTAGGATTGTTAGCTTCAAATTTATCCCATAGTTTAAGATTATACAAATCATTAACATCATTGTGAGTTGCTCTAAATAAATTTAATAATTCTTTATTTTCAAATCCACAAAATTTTAAATTTAGTTTATTTATATATTTTGATATTTCTGGAATTGTAAATCTATATTCTTGAATATGAAAAAGTAAGTCTCTGAAATTGCTTAAAGAATAAAAATCAGGACTTTTTTTTATTAATTCATAATCACTTTCATTTGATAGTATAATTTTTTCTCTAAAATTTTTTAAGTTTATTTCATTTATTTTGATTTTAAGTTTTTTAATATCTAATCGAATTCGCTCAATATGTTGTCTTGCAATTTTACTATATAAACCTATCATTATTAATCCATGTTTATTCAATACATTGTATAGTTTTTCTAGTCCGTTGTAGGGATTTTCCATATGATGTAATACACCAACACTTTCAATAATATCGTAATTTTGTCCAATTTTTTCTATATCTAATATATCCATTTGAACAAATTCTATGTTTTTTATTTCCAATTCCTCAGCTTTTCTTTTGGCATAACTTAAACTATTGGCGCTAAGATCAATTGCAGTAATAAATGAATTTTGAAATTTTGTTGCTGTAGTAAGTGCATGTTGACCAGTTCCACATCCTGCCACTAATACATCTATATTTTTCCAATTTATAACTTTATCATTGTTGACTCTTAAATCTAGTTTATTAAAAAAATCTATTGGTTTATCTTTATTTTGTTTTAAAGCAATATTTTGATATCTTGGATAGGGGTTATCTTCGTACTGATCTTTTACTTTTAAAGATATTACATTTTTAATTACTTTGGATTCTAATTTTTTTCTAATATCCTTTTCTTTTTGTGGTTCTAAAATTTGAAGCTTTATCAAAATTGATATTTCTTTAACATTAGATATATTTGCAGCCCATTTGTAAATGTGCAATGGTTTATATGCAGCTATACATGTTATTTCTAATAAAAATTCATTAGAATTTTTATTTGTCAATTCATTGCTAATAATTTCTTCGAGTTTATTTATACTTTCTTCTTCTTCGTTTGTTTTAGGATATAAATATTCATTTAAAAAACATTGTGTAGCTATTAGACTCATTAATTGTGACGCTTTTTTTTTATTTTTTATTAAAGATATATTTAACAAAATATTAGTTCTTAAATACCTTAAGGCATTTTCAATTTGGATATCTGTAATAGGTACAATTTTTAGTAATTTAATTAGTATTTTTATATTTAAAAATTTATCAATTAATTGTTCCAATGAATATACATGCTTGTTATCCTTTAAATTTTTAATAATTAAATGAAATTTATCATCTAAATAAAGATAATTTATTAGAGGATTTATAATATCTATCGGTCTTAATATTTTATCATGTTCTAGTAAATTAATAATGTGTTTTTCTAAAATATTGGAATGTTTAGAAAATTTAAAATTTTGTAAACAAACACCAAAGTTTTGTAGTGCAATTAAATAATTAGGATTTATTTCTAAACAATGTAAATAATTTTTAATAGCTAATTCTTTTTCATTTTTATCTTTGTATATGTTGCCCAAATTATTGTAAGCTTCAAACTTTAGTGGATTAATTACTAAACATTTTTTATAATGATCAATGGCATTTTCTATTTTATTAATTTTTTTATAGACTATTCCCAAATTATAATGACTATCTGCAAAGTTTTGATTAATTTCTAAAATTTTTTTAAAATTAATAATTGCTTCACTAAAATTTCCTATTTGATTATTTGTATTTCCAAGAAGATTTAAAAGAAAAATAGATTTTGGAAAATATTCTTTAAGATTGTTAATTTTTTTTATTAAATTATTAAAATTATTAGAATTATAAATATTTATTAATTCATTTCTAACTTTTAATTCAGGCTCATTGTTCATTTATAACACAGACTTAATTAAATCACTTGTATAATCTGATTTTGGGTTTTTAAAAATCTCATCAGTAGTATTTGCTTCAACTATTTTTCCTTTTTTTAAAACAATAACTTTATCTGCTATTGATTGAATTACTCTCATATTGTGGCTGATAAAAATATAACTTAGTGATAACTCTCTTTGTAATTTATTTAATAAATCAATTATTTGATTTTGTATTGTTATATCTAAAGCGGATGTTGGCTCATCTAATATTAAAATTTTTGGCTGCAAAATCAACGCTCTTGCTATAGCAATTCTTTGTCGTTGACCACCAGAGAATTCATGAGGATATTTGTTAATACACTCAAAATATTCCAGACCAACTTTGCTTAAGACATCTTTAAGTTTTATTATTTTTTCATTTTTTGAAAGTTCAGGATAATGAATTTTTAATCCTTCAGAAATAATTTCTTCAACGTTCATTCTTGGACTTAGAGATGAAAATGGATCTTGAAAAACAATTTGAATTTCTTTTCTTAATATTAAAATTTGATTTTTGTTAAATAATTTAATATCTTTATTATTTATTAATATTTTACCTTTTGATTGAATTAACTTTAATATAGCTAAAATAAGTGAAGTTTTTCCAGATCCTGACTCTCCAACTATTCCTAAGCTTTCTCCTTCCTTTAAAGTAAAACTAATTTTTGTCACAGCTTTAATGTGATCTATAGTTCTTTTTAGTAAACCTTTTTTTACTGGATACCAAACATCTAAATTTTCTACTTTAAGAACTATATTTGAAGATTTATTTAAATTTATTTTTTTCTTATTTTGCGCTGATACTAATTGTTTAGTATATTCTTTTTCAGGTGTCTCAAAAATTTTTTTACTTGTTCCATTTTCTATAATTTCACCATCTTTCATAACATAAATATAATCTGCCATTTTTTTAACAACCGAAAGATCGTGACTTATAAAAAGTAAAGTCATACCTAATTTTTTTTGAAGTTTTGATAGTAAATTTAAAATTTGCATCTGAATTGTTACGTCTAGAGCTGTAGTTGGTTCATCAGCTATTAATAAATCAGGATTATTTGCAATACTCATTGCAATCATTGCTCTCTGTCTTTGTCCGCCAGATAATTCATACGGATATATCTTTGGTCTATCTGCTATATCTCCTAAACCAACTTCATTTAATAATTCCAAAGTTTTATTTTTAGCTTCTTTTTTACTAATTTTATTATGAGTAAGAATTATTTCTTCAATTTGTTTATTAATTGTATGAAGAGGATTTAAACTTGTCATTGGCTCTTGAAAAATTGTAGCAATTTTATTTCCTCTAATTTTTTGAATTTGGTCATCAGCTAATGATAAAATATTTGTATTTTTATAGAATATTTCTCCATCAGAAATTTTTGCACTATTTGGCAAAAGTTTTAATATACTTAATGCTGATAAGGTTTTACCTGAACCTGACTCTCCTACAATTGCAGTTGTTTTACCTTTAAATATATCTAAATTAATATTTTTGACGACTTCTTGATCTTTTTTAAAAGCAATATTTAAATTTTTTATTTTTATAATATTTTCCATATTAACTAAATGTCTTTCTAGGATCTAAAGAGTCTCTTATTGCCTCCCCAACGAAAACGAGTAATCCTAGCATTAAGCCTAGAGTTAAAAAACTAGTTATACCAAGCCATGGTGCTTGCAAATTATTACGCCCTTGATTTACCATTTCCCCTAAAGATGCTGACCCAGGCGGCAACCCAAAACCTAAAAAATCTAATCCAGACAAAGCAGTAACTGATGCACTTAAGCTAAAAGGAAGAAAGGTAACAGTCGCAATTGTTGCGTTTGGAAGCATATGTCTTAGCATTATTCTTGTATTTGAAACACCTAAAGCTTTTGCAGCTCTGATGTAGTCAAAATTTCTAGCTCTCAAAAATTCTGCTCGAACAACACCAACATAACCCATCCAACTGAAGAGCAGTAATATAATCAAAAGCCACCAGAAATTTGGTTGAATTACACTTGCTAGAATAATTAATACATAAAGAGTTGGAATTGCTGACCAAACTTCCATAAATCTTTGAAAGAAAAGATCGGTTTTACCACCAAAATAACCCTGTATTGCCCCTGCTGTAACCCCTATAACCATTGAAAAAAATGTTAATGTAAAACCAAACAAAACCGATATTCTAAACCCATGAATTAATCTTGATAGCACGTCTCTAGCTTGATCATCTGTGCCCAGCCAATTCTTCTTAGAGGGTCGTGATGGAGCAGGTGAATTTAGATCTCTAATAATAGTGTTATATGAGTAGGGTATAATTGGCATTATCATCCAACCTTTTTCACTTATAAGATTTTGGACAAATGGATCTTTGTAATCAGCTTCAGTTTTAAAATCTCCACCAAATGTTGTTTCTGAATAATATGAAAATATAGGATAATAATAATTTGAATTATATTTTACAAGCAATGGTTTTTCATTGGCAATAAAATCTGCAAATAATGAAATAATAAATAGAAATGAAAAAATCCAAAAAGAATAATATCCTCTTTTGTTTTTTCTAAAATTATTAAGTCTTCTTTGATTAAGTTTGGATAAATGCATATTTATCTCGACTCAAAATCAATTCTCGGGTCAATTATAGAATACATAAAATCACCAATGATTCCCATTATCAATCCCAATAATGAAAAGAAATAAAGAGTAGCAAAAATTACAGGATAATCTCTAGTAAGTGCAGCTTCATAACCAAGTAATCCTAAACCATCTAATGAAAATATTACCTCAATAAATAGAGAACTTGAAAAAAGTATTCCAATAAAAGCCGATGGAAATCCAGCAATAACAATTAACATAGCATTTCTAAATACATGTCCGTAAAGAACTCTCTTTTCAGTTAAACCTTTTGATCTGGCGGTAATTACATATTGTTGATTTACTTGATCAAGAAATGAATTTTTAGTTAAAAAAGTGAGTCCTGCAAAACCGCTCACTAGCATTGCTGTAAGAGGTAGAGCTAAATGCCAGAAGTAATCTAATATTTGTTGATATAAATTTAATTCTTCAAAATTTTCTGAAAATAATCCCCTAAGTGGGAAAATATCATAAAATCTTCCCCCAGCAAAAAAAACAATTAAAATTACTGCAAATAAAAAATTTGGAATAGCGTATCCTATAGTAACAATAGAGCTAGAGATTATATCAAATCTTGAACCATCTTTAATAGCCTTACGTATTCCTAGTGGAATTGAAATTAAATATACTAGAAGTGTAGTCCATAAACCAAGAGAAATAGATACTGGCATTTTATCAAGAACCAAAGAAGTAACTTTTTGATCTCTAAAAAAACTTTCACCAAAATCAAAAGTTAAATAGTCTTTAATCATCTTAAAAAAACGTTCATGAGCAGGTCGATCCATCCCATACATTTTTTCAATTTCTTTTATAATATCTGGATCTAATCCTTGAGCACCTCTATATTTACTATCACTTATCGCACTAGTATCATTGTTGAATTCCATTGACTCTCCTTCACCAGCACCTGAAAATCTTGCGGTTGACTCAACGGCCGTACCAGTCATTTGAGCGATCATTTGTTCAACTGGTCCTCCAGGAACAATTTGAACGATAGCAAAATTAATTAACATTATCCCAAATAATGTAGGAATTATTAATAATAATCTTTTTATAAGGTAAGCTCCCATAATTGAGATATTTTATATTATTTATAACAAACTTTAATAATTAGTTTGATGTTCTGTTTAACTGTATTTCTTCAAATTTATTTTGATTGAACCACCACGTATCAAAACCTAATGAATACTTAGGTTTAATTTGTGGTTGATCAAAAAAATTCCAATAAAGAACTCTGTAAGAAGATATATGCCACTGAGGTATTACATAGTAATTCCAAAGAAGGACTCTGTCTAAAGCTCTAGTTATGGTTATTAGTTCCATACGATCTTTAGCATTAATTAAACTTTCTATTAATCCATCTACAGCATAATTTTTGATACCAATGACATTTCGTGAACCATTTGTATCTGCAGCATCTGATCCCCAAAAATTTCTTTGTTCATTTCCTGGCGAAAGTGATTGTGAGAAAGTTTGAACAATCATATCAAAATCAAAAGTTTCCATTCTTTTTTGATATTGTGCAGTATCTATAGTTCTAACCACTACATCAATTCCTAATTTTTCTAGATTATCTTTAAAAGGAAAAACAATTCTTTCAAAAGCTGGTGATCTTAATAAAATTTCAAATTTAAATAATTCTTTTGTTGAAGTGTGTATGAGTTTGCCTTCTATAAGTTCCCAACCTGCATCTTTTAAAAGTTTAGAGGCATCTTGTAATTGTGAGCGCATATAGCCTGATCCATCTGTGATTGGGTTTTTATATTCTTCAGTAAATATCTCTTTTGGCAAAAGATCATAATATGGATTTAAGAAATACAATTCATCTTCAGAAGGTAAATTACTTGATGCTAATTCTGAATTTTCAAAAAAACTATTTGTTCTCTTATATGCGTCAAAAAATAGATTTTTATTTGACCACTCAAAATCAAATGCAAAAGAAATTGCTTTTCTTACTCTTCTATCTTTAAATTTCTCTTTCCTAATATTGAAAGCAAATCCCTGCATTCCTTGAGGATTTTCGTGATCTATCAGTTCTTTTTTAATTAAATTTTCTTTTACTGCAGATATATCGTATGAAGTTGCCCATTCTTTGGAAGAATTTTCACTAAAAAAATCAATTTCCCCCGATTTAAAGGCCTCTCTTTCTATTCCTCTATCCTTATAATAATCATATCTAATAGTGGCAAAATTATCTTTACCAACTTTTATTGGTGTATTGTCTTTAAATCCCCAATAATTTTCATTCAACTCATAGGTAACTGATCTGCCACTATCAAATGATTTAATTATATAGGGCCCACTTCCTAGAGGAATATCAAGGGTTGTTTCATCGAAACTTTTATCTTTCCAATAATGTTTTGGTAGTACTGGTAATTGACCAACAATTAAAACAAGTTCTTTATTTGTATTTGTTTTAAAATTAAACCTTACTTTATTTTCAGCCTCTTTTATAACTTCTTTAACATCACTATAATAATATTTATAAAAAGGGTGGCCTTTTTCCATCAGTGTATTAAAAGTCCAAATAACATCTTCAGGGGTTATTTTTTTTCCATCATGCCATTTTGCCTCTTCCCTCATAACAAATGATACCCAAGATCTATCATCTGGCCATTCAATTGTTTTTGCAAGAAGTCCGTACTCAGTAAATGCTTCATCACTAGAACCAGTAGTTAAAGTTTCAAATAGCGCCCCAACTCCCGCGGCTGATGTACCTTTAAGAATAAAAGGATTAAATGAATCGAATGTTCCAATTGCACTTCTAACAATAGAACCACCTTTCAAGGCATCAATATCTATATATTCAACATTGAGAAAGTCTTTATCATATTTTGGTGTACCATGCATAGCAATGGCATGAGAAATGTTAGTATTAGCTTGAGAATTTAAAGAAATGAAAAATGTTATTATAATGATAATGTTTTTGAATTTCATAATTTTAGTATAATTGTATTTTAAAAAAAAAGAAATTTTTTATTTATTAATTAGTTCAATAATCTCATTATGCAAAACTTCAGAACTTGATGCAACTAAACTGCCATCAGACTTTAGAGTAATCGGTTCACCGTATTTATCTGATATTTTACCCCCAGCTCCCTCAACTACATTTATTAAAGCCATATAATCATGGGCTTTAAGTGTATCTTCAACAACTATGTCAATTAAACCACTTGCTAACATCCCGTACATATAACAATCGCCTCCCAACCTATAATATCTCGCTTTTTCTTTTATAGCCTTCCATCCTTTTCTTATTATAGGCTCATCAAAATATATACCTGAAGAAAATACATACGCATTTTTAATCTGATTAATATCAGAACAAGTTACTTCGACTTTATTACATGTTGTATTTTTATTTTTAATACCAATCCATCTTTCATTATGAGCAGGACAATTTATTATACCTAAAACAGGTTTATTATTGTGAAGTAATGATATTAAATTTCCAAAATCTTTATGACCTGCAATATAACTTCTTGTCCCATCAATAGGGTCTATTACCCATATAAACTCAGCGTCTATATTCTCATTTTCATATTCTTCACCTAAAATACCATGATTTGGGTACCTATCTCTTATTTGATTTCGAATTAATTTTTCGGTTTCTTTATCAGCAATTGTGACTGGGCTTTCATCATCTTTATTTTCTATAGATAAATTATTTCTAAAATAATGCATTGAAGTTTTTGAAGCTGTATCAGCTAGAGAGTTAGCGAAATCAATAAATTCATTTAATTGTAATGACATATTTTAAAAGTCAAGGAAGAGGAACAGGGCTATCAGATTGCTCTCTTAAGAAGTATACTAGATCAGCCCTGTCTTTGACTTTCTTAAGTCCAGCAAAATTCATTTTTGTACCTTTAATGTACTTTTTTGGTTTATATAAAAACTCAGCTAATTCCTCGTAACCCCATTCACCACCGTATTCTGCAAGAGCTTTAGAATAAGCAAACCCATCAACATTAGCTTTGGGACGATTAATTAGGTTCCATAATTGTGGCCCAACTTTATTTGCACCACCTTTTTCATAGTTGTGACAGGTAGCACATTTTTTAAATAACTTTTCCCCATTTTCTATTGATGCACTTGCTAATAGTGCAGAAATTGGCTCAATAACTTCTTCTTTCTTTATAGCAACACCATCTAAAGAAGATTCTTCTTCAACATCTATTTTGTAAGCAGTCTCTTTTTGATCATGATGTTCAATATCTATAAGTAAATCGCCAAAATGTCCGATTAAAGTAACTATTAATACAGCAAATATTATGGATGCTAGAATTTTATTAACTTCAAGACCAGACATGTATAAACATATATACAGATATTTTAAATGAATGAATACAATTGTAATTAAAACATATTTTAAAATTAATAGCCTAATTGTCGCATAATTTATGAAAAGTGTAATTATAATCCCAAGTCGAATGGCTTCATCGCGTTTACCAGGTAAGCCACTAATTAAAATTGATGGAATACCTATGATTCAAAGAGTTTGGCATCAAGCAGTATCCTCAAATTTAGGTGATGTGTATGTAGCTTGTTGTGAAACAGAGGTATTTGATTTAATTCAAAATAATGGTGGAAATGCTATTTTTACAAATCCAAATCTTCCCTCTGGAACAGATAGAGTTTATTCAGCATTTTCACAAATAGAAAATGCATCAGATATTGATTGTATAATAAATCTTCAAGGCGATATGCCATTAATAAAACCTAATCATATTAAAAAAGTTATTGAACCCTTAAAAAATAATTTTTTAATTGGAACGTTGGCAACTTCTCTAAGAAAAGACGAATTCACCAGCCCAAATATAACCAAGGTATTGGTCAATTGGAAAAATAATAATATTGGTGAGGCAAAAGAGTTTTTTAGATCAAAAAATGTAAGATATGATCAAGCCTTTCATCATGTAGGAATTTATAGTTATACAAAAGAATCATTAATGCAATTTGTAGATCTACCAAAGTCTATAAATGAAATTTCTTTAAATCTTGAGCAATACCGAGCTATGGATTCTGGAATGAGAATTGGAATAAAATTTGAGCCAGATATACCTCTAAGTATAGATACAAAAGAAGATTTAATTAGTGCTGAAAATATTATAAAAGAAATTAATGAAAAAAATTAATTCATTTTCTTTTCAAGGTGTAAATGGTGCTTATAGTGAACTTGCTGGTAAAAATCTTTATCCAAAAGCAGAAAGTCTTCCATGCTCAACATTTGAGGAAATGTTTGAACAAGTTCGTGTTGGTAATGCAGAAGCCGCAATGGTTCCAATTGAAAATTCTTTAGCAGGTAGAGTTGCAGACACACAAAGACTTATTCCAGAATCAGAATTAAAAATTACATCTGAATACTTTTTGGAAGTAAACCATAATTTAATTGCTATAAAAGGAACAAAGTTATCAGATATAAAAAGAATACATAGTCATGAGCAAGGTATAGCTCAATGTAGAAAAAAAATTATAAAATTAGATAAAGAAATGATTATTGAGGCAGATACTGCTGGATCAGCAAAAATGATATCAGAGTTAAACAATTCAGAGGATGCTGCCATAGCATCTGAATTAGCTGCAAAAATATATAACTTGGATATTTTAGAGTCAAATTTTCAAGATTCAAAAAATAATGTTACTAGATTTTTAATTATGCAAAAGGAATTGGTTGATATTGATGCTTCCTCAAATCATATTCTAACAACATTAGTTTTTAATGTTAGGAGTATTCCAGCAGCTCTCTATAAATGCCTCGGAGGATTTGCTAGCAATGGAGTAAATATAACAAAACTTGAGAGCTATGTTCATCCTCAAGGCTTTGATGTAGCACAATTTTATATTGATTTTGAGGGACATCCAGACAACC
This sequence comes from uncultured Alphaproteobacteria bacterium, assembly GCA_902518985.1. Classification (GTDB taxonomy): domain Bacteria; phylum Pseudomonadota; class Alphaproteobacteria; order HIMB59; genus CACPNW01. The sequence goes on from CABYIF010000002.1 coordinate 34,707, forward strand.
CATCAGTAAAGCTAGCCTTAGAAGAGATGAAGTTTTTTTGTAAACATCTAAAAATCCTTGGTGTATATGAGAAATCAAGTTTTAGAAAAAAATAGTTTAATTTAAAAACTCTAGTTAGGTTTTTTTTACATTAGTGTTATATTGGGAGAGGAAGGTTTGAGGGCAATCAAGTTGTCAATCCAGTCAGATCTGAAAAGAAGCAGCTGTAGCAATTTTGTTTGGGTCTTATAACCTTCCAAATAAAATATGAATGATATTAAAGAATTTAAAGTTTTAGCAAGAAAATACAGACCGCAAAAGTTTAAAGAACTTGTTGGTCAAGATCTCCTTGTCCAGATTTTGACTAGTGCCATAACAAATGACAGATTAGCTCACGCATATGTTCTTACAGGTGTTAGAGGAGTTGGAAAAACTACAACTGCAAGACTCATTGCTATGAGTATTAATTGCCAAAAAAGAGAAAATAATAGCTGTGAACCATGTGGTAACTGTGACTCCTGTAAATCAACAGGTATTGATAGTAATTTAGATGTTATAGAAATGGATGCAGCTTCAAATACTGGAGTTGATGATGTAAGAGAAATTATTGATAATGTAAAATATAAACCAGTAATAGGCAAATATAAAATTTTTATCATTGATGAAGTTCATATGCTTTCGAAAAGTGCGTTTAATGCCCTCCTCAAAACCCTTGAGGAGCCTCCAGAACATGTTAAGTTTATTTTTGCAACAACCGAGGTTAAAAAAATACCAATAACAGTTTTATCAAGATGTCAGCGATTTGATCTTTTAAGAATTGAAAATAAAACTTTAACAGAACATTTACTAAATGTTGTTAAGTTAGAAAATATAGACATAGATAAAGACGCCATATCTCTCATTGTTAGAGCTGCCGATGGATCAATACGAGATGGTTTGAGCCTACTTGATCAAGCAATTACAAATCAAAATATGAAAATTGACTCAAAAGTAATTACTAATATGTTGGGATTAGCTGAGAGAGAAAAAATTTTTGATCTTCTCGAAAAAATACTAGAGGGCAATTCTATGGAATCTTTAAATCTATACAGAAATTTATATGATTTAGGAGCTGATGTAACGATGATATTTGATGAACTAATAAATGTAGTACATTTCCTTACACAAATTAAAATATCACCTAATATAAAGGATGATATTTATATACCAGAGATAGAAAGAACCAGAGGCTTGGATTTAACTTCAAAATTAAGTTTAAATAATCTCAATATAATATGGCAAATTTTATTTAAAGGGTACCAAGAGCTTCAAAGTGGTTTCCATCTGTTTCAACATGGTGAAATGATTATTTTGAGAATAATTTATTTATTTAATGGTAATAGCCCAGATGATTTGTTGAAGAAAATTACAAAAGAGGAAAATTCAGTTTCATCAGAAGCTATTAATATTTCAACATCTGTAAAGAAAGATGAAAAAAGTAAAATTTTAAACTTTGATACAAACATAACAAAAACCAAAAAAAGTAATATAAAAAAAAATTATCAAGAAATTAAAAATTTTAGGCAATTTGTTGATTTATTTTTTCAAAATAGAGAAGGTATTTTGCATACTAAATTATATAATGAAGTGACGATGATCTCTTTTAAAGATGGTGAAGTTGTATTAAACACTAATAATGTAAAAGATAGTTCTTTCAATAGAACTGTTGCAAAATTAATTTCTAAATGGACTGGAAGAATTTGGCAAGTAAACTCTTCTACTAGTAATCTTGGTAGAAGTTTATATGAAGAAGATATTATAAATCAGCAAAAAGAAATTGAGAAAATGAAAAATAATAATGATGTTAAAAAAATACTTAAGGAATTTCCTGCTAGCCAAATACATAGTATAACTGAATTAACAGATGTAAATAATAAAGAAGAAATATTAGATTTGAATATTAAAAAGGAGAAATAATGGTTAACTTTGGAAATATGATGAAACAAGCTCAACAATTGCAAAAAAAAATGGCTGAGGCTCAAGACAAACTAAATGAAATAGAAGTAGAAGGAACTTCCGGGGGTGGCTTGGTAAAAGTCATAGCAACCGCAAAAGGTTCATTTAAAAGAATCTCTATTGATGATGATTTATTAAACAAAGATGAAAAGGAAATTCTAGAAGATTTAATTATTGCAGCTATTAATGACGCTAAGCAAAAAGGAGAGTCTGTAGCACAAGAAGAAATGAAATCTTTGACAGGTGGTTTACCTTTACCGCCAGGCATGAAATTACCTTTCTAGTATATGGATCAATCTCCTATTGATAAATTAATAAATGATATCTCTAGGCTGCCTGGTTTAGGCAGACGTTCAGCTCAGAGAATTGCATTATTTTTACTTAAAAATAAGGACAAAAATTTGTCACCTCTGATCGAGAGCTTAAATGTATCTTACAATAAAATTATCGAGTGCCAAGATTGTGGAAATATTGATATGCAAAATCCATGTGGAATTTGTTCAAATAATTCAAGAGATAAATCTTCTATTTGTATTGTGGAAGACGTTTCTGATTTATGGACTTTTGAAAAAGTTGGTTTTTACAGAGGTTTATATCATGTTTTAGGCGGATCTCTCTCAGCAATTCAAGGAATTGGTACAGACGAACTTAGGCTTCAAAACCTCATCAATAGAATTGAAAATAACAACACTAAAGAAATAATTCTAGCATTAAGTACAACTATGGAGGGTCAAACAACATCTTTTGTAATCGCGGATAAATTAGATAAAATTAAAGAACTAAATGTAACTCGTTTAGCTCAGGGCATACCAATGGGTGGAGAGGTACATTACTTAGATGAGAATACTCTAAATACTGCATTTCAAGCAAGAAAAAAAATTACTTAGTTTATAATGGAAAAATTATTGTACGTACCAAATCCACTTTTACGTCAAAAAACTAAAAAAATTGAGTCTGTTGGTAGTTATGAATTAAAAATAGCAAAAAAAATGAAAGAGATTATGTATAGTGTACCTGGAGTAGGATTAGCAGCTAATCAAATAGGTATATTGAAACAAATTATTACAATTTCTTTTACTGACCAAGAAACAAAAAAAGAAGTTAATTATAATTTATTTAATCCTGAAATAATTTCCTATTCACAAGAAAAAATTTTTATGGAGGAGGGTTGTTTATCACTTCCTGAGCAATTTGCAAAAATTGAGAGATCAAAAAAAATATTAATTAAATACTTAGATGATAATAATCACTCAGTGATGAAAGAAGTTGATGGAGTTGAAGCAAGAATTCTACAACATGAAATTGACCATCTTTCTGGAAAATTATTTGTTGACTATCTTTCTTCTTTAAAAAGAAATATTATGATTAAAAAAGTTAAAAAATATTTAAAAAATAATATTGATGTATAATAAAAAAATCATATTCATGGGAACTCCTGTTATTGCAACAGAATATTTAAGTTCACTAATAAATAATGATTTTAAAATTGAAGCCGTTTTTACTCAGCCTCCAAAAAAACAATACAGAGGAATGAAATTAAATAAATCACCAATACATATACTAGCAAGTAAAAAAAATATAAAAGTATATCATCCTCTAAAGTTTAATAATGAAACAATTAATTTTCTAAAAGAAATTAAGCCAGACTTAATTATTGTTATGGCATATGGTAAAATTCTTCCAAAGGAAGTTTTAGAAATTCCTAAGCACGGCTGTATTAACATTCATGTATCAATATTACCAAGATGGAGAGGGGCTTCACCAATAGAATATACTTTAAAAAGTGGAGATGAGAAAACAGGTATTTCAATTATTAAACTTGTTGAAAAATTAGATGCAGGGCCAATAATTGCTCAAGAGGAATGCGTTATCCCTCCAAATTCAAATAAATTACAACTTAGTGATAAATTAACAAAGTTAGGAAAAAGTTTATTAATCAAAACAATTCCCAAAATCTTTGAAAATGAATTTGAGCTTATAGATCAAGATGAAAAAAAAGTTACGTATGCTTATAAGATTACTTCTGAAAATAGAAAAATTAATTTTAATAATTCTGTTAAAAATATAATCAACCATATAAGAGCACATTCCCCAAAACCTGGTGCCTGGTTTTTTTTAAATGGAGAAAGAATTAAAATTATTGATGCAAAACCTGGTTTAGCAAAAGGGAAGGTTTCAACTGTTTTGAATAAAAATTTTGAAATTGCCTGTGAAGATGGCAGCATTGATCCTATTAATTTGCAAAGAGAAGGAAAAAAAGTTGTTAATAAGGAAGAATTTTTAAGAGGTTATAAATTAAAAATCAATGATGTAATAAATGCATAATTATAAAATTACTATAGAATATGATGGAACTAATTTTGTTGGATGGCAGCGCCAAAATAATGGTATTTCCATTCAACAATTAATTGAAGAGTCAATTCAAAAACTTTCTAATAAAAAAACAACAATCTTTGGAGCCGGAAGAACTGATGCAGGTGTTCACGCAAAAGGTCAAGTGGCCAGTTTTGAACTAGAAAGTTTCATAGATACTGACACAATACGCGATGGCTTAAATCACCATTTAAGACCTCACCCTGTTGCTATTTTATCAACTGAGAAAACTGATATATCATTTAATGCTAGATTTTCAGCAAAACTTAGATGGTATGAATATAAAGTTATTAATAGGAGGCCACCACTAACATTACAAAATAATAGAGTTTGGTGTGTACATAAACACATAAACATAAATAAGATCGTTGAGCAATCGAAGTTTTTTTTAGGCAAACATGATTTGTCAGCTTTTCGTTCCGTAAATTGTCAATCAAAATCTTCAATTAAAACAATTAAATCTTTTGATGTAGAAAAAAATAATGAAGAAATTAATTTTATAATTTCAGCAAAATCCTTTCTTCACTCTCAAGTAAGAATTATGGTTGGTACATTAGTGGATATAGGTTTAAATAAAATTTCAAAATCTGTTTCAGAAATTATTTCATTAAAGAATAGGGAATTTGCAGGCGTAACTGCACCCGCTCATGGATTATACCTTAAGAAAGTTGAGTATTAATAAAAACCTATTTCTGATAAACAAATGTCGGCTGTAAAATCTTTGAAACCAGCAACCAAGCCTATAGATTTAATTTTTTGACCAATTAAAGTTGAAGGTTGATATGCGTTAGATTTTTTAAATTCACTAAAAGGCGCTCTAATTTCATTCCATTGATTACTAGTTTTAAAGCTAAATTTATAATATTGCCATGGAGCCATGGTAAGCGCAGTTCTTAGATGTAAAGAGTAATCTTCATTATTGCCACGTACTTTTAAATAGATTCCTTCATATTGTTTTGTAGATATTGAGGGCTTAAGTTGATTGCGTATCTGAATGAAGCCACCATTATTTTCTGTAGTTACGTTCCCTTTCATGTGGTAGCAATTTTCACCATCAACTATAGTAATATCTGCCCTTCCTTCCGAAAGACCTCCCATAACACCATCTGTAAAAAATGCCCAATTTTGATTTTGCGTTGTAATTCCAGGGTTGCTTAAATTATCTAATATCATTTTGTTTTCTTGAGCTTTTAAATCGCTGTAAATATATAAAAAAACGAAAAAAACACTGTAAATTATGATTTTATTTACTTTGATTGATCTAAGTATTTCATAAAAAAACATAATTTTTATATAGTTTTATTAAGACTATTTTAAATGTTTTACTATTATTAATTGATAATCTGTTTTTTTCTCTTATCTTTATATTATGGAAACAATGAAAACACTTTTATCTAGAAGATCAATTTCTAAGCTTACTAGTCCCCATCCATCAAAAGATGAAATGGAAGATGTTTACCAAGCAGCTTTAAGGGCCCCCGATCATTCGTGGTTAAGACCCTGGAAATTTATTGAAATTACAGGTGATTCTAGAAACAAATTAGCTAAAGCATTTATTGAGTCAACAAAAAGATTAGAAGATCTAGACCAAGAACGGGAAAACAAAATAGCTGCACTTCCTCTACGTTCTCCTATGATAATAGTTGTAATCGCTAAGATTAATCATGAAAAACCAAATGTACCTAGATTAGAACAAATACAATCTACAGCTGCTGCTGCGCAAAATATTCTTTTAGCTTTACATGATAAAGGTTACGGTTGTTATTGGAGAACAGGAAAGTATTCTAGTGAAAGAAATAAATATATTTCAAATGAACTTGCACTTGAAAGTAATGATGAGGTTTTAGGGTACCTTTATGTCGGAACTCCAGAAGTTGACGCCCCAAAGATACCTGAATTAGAAAATAAAGACTTTGTAACTTATTGGAACTAATTATGATGGAGTTTATAAGTAACGGTTGGCACGGTGTTATGAGTTCAAACTTTAATCCATTAAGACATATTCCTGATGAAAATGTTAGACACCTTATTTTACAAATTCTTTCTTGGATGTGGTGTACATCTTTTTCTTTGTATTTTGGTTCTTGGTTTCTATTTGGTCTTACAATAGCAACTCACTTCATATTATTATTAGCAATATTCATAACGGTCATAACTTTTGATATTATTAAAACAACTTACAAATAGTTGGTTATAAACTTTTCGCCAAACGCCTAACACTTAACATATGTTTTTTAAAAATTTCCTTAGGCATATTAGGAAGAACAGAGTAAAAACGTAAGTATTTAGTTTTCATACCTCCTAAATTAAATACAGATTTTTTTATTCTTCTGTAAGGAATATTATCAAAAATTGAGAAATTAAAATAACTAAGCATTGGACCACCATATGTAATGGAAACTATTCCAAGCTTACCTTTCATAGCTCCGGGAACTGGATATCCATAGTTTTTAAAATATTTACTTCCGGGTATCGCTTCTTTGTAAGAAAAAAACCATTTAGGATGAAGAACCCAATCAACCCAGTTTTCTAAAATTGAATTTAATCTTAAGTTATTGCAAGATCCTATTAGAAACATAATATCACTTTCTTCTAATCTATTTCTATAATTTAATACTAATTTTGGTGGAGGATTAAAGTTAGAATTATAAAAAGGTAATTGTTCTTTTTCTGCAAATAAATTTACCAGATCTATAGAATGACCACATTTCTTTGCTTCATCAATAAACGTATCACGTATTTCAGAATTAAATGATCCTGATGTATTATGGTGCCCAAATACAATAAATATTCTTTTCACACTTTTTATAATATCAAACTCCAAAAAAATTCGTTATTAAATAAATAAATTCCAGTTATACTTTGGAATTTGATTAATATATAATTTTGGAATAATTCTAATTTTAATTAATTTAGTTTAAATAAAAAATATCTAAGCTAAAATTATGAAAAATACTATGAGTATAAATTATAAAGATATTGAAAATGCTTACAAAAAAATTAGCGACTCTATTACAAAAACACCAATTATAAGTAATGATTATATTAATAATTTATTGGATGCAGAAGTTTATTTTAAACTAGAAAATCTTCAAAATACTGGATCCTTTAAATTAAGGGGTGCAACTCATAAAATTTCTAAATTATCTAACAAGATAGTTAATAATGGTGTGGTGGCTTATTCATCTGGCAATCATGCACAAGCAGTTGCCTATGCAGCATTAAAAAAAAATATTAGTGCAAAAATTATTATGCCGAAAAATGCTCCTAAAATAAAAATAAATAATACAAGAAAATATGGCGCTGATGTAATTTTGTATGATACTTTTTTTGAGAATAGAGAAAAAATTGGAAACGATATAAAAGAAAAAGAAAATAGGTTATTAATTAAACCTTATGATGATATTGATGTTATAGCAGGTCAAGGCACAGCGGGCATTGAAATTGCAGATGACTTAAATAAGCTTTCTGTAATTCCAGAAATTTATCTTTGTTGTTGTGGCGGTGGTGGACTAATTGCAGGAAGCTCAACTTATCTAAAACACGTATTTCCAAATTTAAAAATATATTCAGTTGAGCCAAATGGCTTTGATGACACAAAAAAATCCATAGAAAATAAAAAAATCATTGAAAATTCTTCTAATTCAAAATCAATTTGTGATGCATTACTTGCTCCAAAACCGGGAAATATAACTTTTCCAATTAATTTAAAAAATATTTACGGAGGCATTAGTGTATCTGATGAAGAGGTAAAAAAAACTTTAATATTATTGTCAGAACATTTAAAAATCGTAGTTGAACCCGGTGGAGCTGTAGCTGCGGCAGCATTATTAAACAAAAAAATTGATACTCGAAATAAAAAAATTGTTGTTATGATTTCTGGAGGTAATATTGATATAGAATTATTTAGATCATTATGAGTGGAACTTCAAATTTATCTAATTTACAATTAATATTGAAGGATAATAAAATTGATATTCTAATAATTAATAGAAGTGATGAATTTTTAAATGAATATATTTCACCCTATGCAGAAAGATTAAAATTTGTAACTAATTTTTCAGGCTCAGCAGGTAAAGCCATTATTCTTCAAAATGAAGCATATCTGTATGTAGATGGTCGTTATACTTTTCAAGCTAAAGAACAGATTAACGAAAATGAAATTAAATCAAAACATTTGAATCTATTTTGGGAAGACCTTAAAAATTATATGTCTATAGCAAAACGTAAAATTGCTGTTGACCCTAAATTACATTCAATAAAAGAGATCCAAAAAATTCATAAAAATTTAACAAATACATCGTCAAAAATTGAATTCTTAGAGTCGAATATTATCGATCTTATATGGAAAAATAAACCCAATATTAAATATTCAAATATATTTGATCATCCCGTAAAGTATGCTGGTGAGGATAGGGTAATTAAATTAATTAATTTCAAAAAATATTTGAAAACAAAGAATATCGATTATTATTTAACCTCAGGTTTAGATAACATTGCATGGTTATTAAATATAAGGGGTGATGATATTTTATATACTCCACTCGTTTACGCATATTTATTAATTTCTCAAAATGAAAAACCATCTTTATATATCAATAAAAATAAAATTAATGATCAACTTAAAATTGAAATAGAAAAAAATATTGATATTTATTCAATCAATAATATTAAAAATATTTTTTCTAATATAAAAAAAAATAATATTGTAGGATTAGATTTTTCGACTACAAGTTACTATTTTTTAACTCTACTACAAAATAAAAATATTAATTATGTAGATACAGATAATTTTTGTGTTTTATCTAAAGCTGTCAAAAATAAAATTGAACAAACAGGCGCTTTAAAAGCTAATTTGAGAGATGGAGTTAGTCTAACACGTTTCATCTATTGGTTAAAAAATTTAATAGACATCAACTGTACTGATGAAATTATAGCTTCAAATCATCTAGAAAGTTTAAGAGTTAATAATGAATTATTTCACTCATTATCTTTTGATACAATTTCTGCTTTTGGCAAAAATGCAGCATTACCTCATTACAGAGTAAATAAAGTAAGTAATTCTAAATTTGAAAAAGATGGAATATATTTAGTAGACTCAGGTGCTCAATATTACGATGGAACAACTGATATTACACGAACAATAATATTAGGAACTCCTAGTGAAGAACAAAAGGATAGATTTACTCGTGTTTTGAAAGGACACATAGCATTGTCTAATCATGTTTTTAAAAAAGGTACAAAAGGAACAGAAATTGATTATTTAGCACGTCAGAGTTTAAATGAAATTGGTTGTGATTACGATCATGGAACAGGGCATGGGATAGGCAGCTTTTTAAGTGTGCATGAAGCACCACAGAGAATCGCAAAAAAATCAATGTTTGATAGTATTGAATTAATACCTGGTATGCTTCTCTCAAATGAACCTGGATATTATAAATTGAACGAATATGGAATTAGGATAGAAAATTTAATTTTAGTTAAAGAAAAATCAAATGATCAACTTTATTTTGAGAATATATCTTGGTGTCCGATTGACAGAGATTTAATTAAAAAAGATCTTTTAAAACTTGAAGAAATTAATTGGCTTAACAATTATCATTTCAATGTGTATCATAAATTAAAAAATTTCGTTAATGATAAAGAAAAAGAGTGGTTAAAAAATGTTACAGAACCTCTGTAAATTTTTAACTGATTGAGATTTCGTTTTCTTTCTTATATTTGTATAATAAATTAAAACATAATTTAAATAAAAATGATAGTAATCCTAACTCAGTGTTTTCCATCTAAAATAGGTGGTATAGAAAATTTAATATTTAATTTAAGCTATTATTTAAGTAAAAATAATAAAGTAATAGTTCTCGCTGATCAACATAACATAATTAAAGATACAATATTTGATAACAAGTTTAAAAATAATTTTTTAGTAAAACGTTTTGGAGGTATAAAATATTTTAGAAAAAGAAATAAAATTAGAGAACTAGAAAAAATTATTAATTTTAAAGAGGTTAAAGCAATTATCTGTGATAGTTGGAAAAGCTTGGAAGTTCCTATAAAAAAATTTAAAAATATAAATCTACCATTTATTTGTTTAGTTCATGGTAATGAAGTAATAATAAAAAATAATAGACATCACACAAGGATATTAAATTGTTTTAATAATGTTAATAAAATTGTATCCAATTCAGAATTTACAAAAAATTTAGTTAAAAAAATTAATCCTGAGCTAAAAAATATCATAGTTATAAATCCAGGAGTTTCAAATTTCGATGAGATAATAGAGGAGGAAGTAAAATTAATTGATGGTAAACCCACTTTACTAACTCTCGCAAGGCTTGAGAAAAGAAAAGGTCACGAACATATTTTAAAAGCTATAGTTAAATTGAAAAAAAAATATCATAATATTCGTTACATAATTGCTGGAGAAGGCAAAGAAAGAAGCTATCTTGAATCTTTGGCATGTTCATTAAATATTTCTGAAAATGTAATGTTTATTGGTTCAATCAATGATGGGCAAAAAAAATTTATATTAAAAAAAACTAACTTAATGATTATGCCCACACTAGATGAGTCAAAAAAATCATCTATTGAGGGATTTGGTATTACATATATTGAGGCAGCTTTGTTTGGTATTCCATCAATTGCTTCAAATGTAGGTGGTACAAAAGAAGCTGTATTGCATAATGAAACTGGAATTATAATAGATAACTTAGATAAACTTGAAATTGCTATTGTAGATTTAATAGAAGATAATATTAAAATGAAAAAATTAGGAGAAAAAGCAAAAGAAAGAGCAGAAATCCAATTGTCTTGGACTAATATAATCAAAGATTACAATAAGCTTATTGATGAGGTAAATTTATAATGTCTATTTTTTTTTATTGTAATTTTAAGAATAAAAAACAATGGTTAAATTCTATTAATAAGAAATTTCCAAAACATAAAGTTTTTACAATTAAAGATAAACCAGACTTTTCAAAAATTAAGTACGCTATTGTTTGGAACCTTCCAGATACTATTATGAAAAAACTAAAAAATGTAAAAATATTTTTTTCTTTAGGAGCTGGCGTTGACCATATAATTAATTTGCCAAGTTATAATAAAACACCAATTGTTAGAGTTAAAGATATTAATATGGCTGAGAGAATGTCTTACCATGTTCATTCACAGATATTAACATATCAATTAAAACTTTATTTATTTCAAAAAGCTCAAATACAAAAAAAATGGCTAGGTGAACAAAACACTAAACTAAATAAAGATATTACAATTGGTATAGTTGGATTGGGTTTTCTCGGTAATTATGTTGCTGATTACCTTTATAATTTAAATTATTCAGTACTTGGTCTTAAAAGAGAAATTAGACAAAAAGAATCAAAAATTAAAATTTTTACAGAGAAAAATTTAAATAAATTTCTCAATTTAAGCGATATTGTTGTTTCTATCTTGCCTGACACCAAAAAAACTAAAAACTTAATAAATAAAAAATTTTTAAATTTAATGAAAAAAAATTCTTTTCTTATAAATATTGGAAGAGGGAGTACACTAAATGAGCATGATCTATTATTACATTTAAATAAAAATAAAAACTTTTTTGTATCATTAGATGTTTTTAAAACTGAGCCATTGCCAAAAAATAATAAATTTTGGACACAAAAAAATGTTATAATTACTCCACATGCCGCAGCATTAACGGATATAGACTCATCAATTGATTTAATGGTTAATAGATTTAAACATTTCAAAAAAACTGGAAAGATTAAATCTGATGTAAATTTAATCAAAGGGTATTAGTTTTTTTTAAAAAATTTAAATTAATTAAAATAATTATCTAAAATTTGAAAGTATATTTTTTCAAGTTCAATTATATCTTTAATATTAACAAATTCGTCTACTTTATGCAGAGATTGATTTATAATTCCAAGTTCTACAACTTCGCAATAATTTTTAATATATCTAGCATCTGATGTGCCTCCATCAGTTGCATGTTCAGGATTACTATTTCTTCCAGTAACTTCAGATACGGATTTTGCGATTAAATCACACATATAACCTGGCTTATTTAAAAATGACTCTGCGGTGGAATCGTATGTAAATTGACAACTGGCATTTTTAACGTCTATGAAATTTTTTTTTATTTTTTCTTCAATCCATTTCACCAAACTGTCTGATGAATGCATATCATTAAATCTAATATTTACAGTTGCTCTAGCTAGTTCAGGAATAATATTTTGAACGGGATTTCCAACATCAAATGTAGCTATTTGTGTTGATGATGGTAAAAAATTTTCATTACCTCCATCAAGAGGTTCTTCAAGAATATTATTTAATAATTTGATTAAGTGGTGAGATGCATTTTCTGCAAGATGTGCATTTGCAGTATGTCCTTGTATACCTTTTACTTCTAGGTAGAAACTGATTGCGCCTCTTCTACCAATTTTAATTTTATCTCCAATTTCTTTATTTGAAGTAGGTTCACCAACTAGGCAATGATCAAATTTATATTTATTTTTTGTTGCCCATTCTAAAATTTTTGGAGTACCATTTACTGAATCTCTCTCTTCATCTCCAGTTATAATAAAAGATAATTTTCCAGGGATTTTTTTATATTTCTCAATAAATCTTTTTGTTGCACTAATAAAACATGCAACACTACTTTTCATGTCCTCGCTTCCTCTTCCATAAAGTTTATCACCTTCTATTGTTGCTGAGAAAGGTGGAAATTTCCATGATTCCTCATTTCCTACTGGAACGACATCTGTGTGCCCGGCATAAGCAAAATGCTTCCCTTTATCTCCAATTGTAGCAAACAAATTATTTACTTCGTATGAATTACTTCCAGAAAATTTTAACAAGTGACAATCAAAACCTAGTTCGCTCAAATGTTTTTTAACTACTTCTAGAGCTCCATTATCTTTTGGAGTAACGCTTGCACATTTAACTAAAGATTGAGTAAGTGTTATTGGATCAAAATTTGTATGTGACATTAATCTCTTAACAAATCATTAATTGAAGTTTTACTCCGAGTTTTTTCATCAACTTTTTTTACTATTACTACACAGTATAGAGAAGGGTTTAAACTTTGATCACTTTGTTTACCTGGAAGTGTACCTGGGACAATTACTGAATAAGGAGGAACTCTTCCCATGTGAATTTCACCTGTTTCACGATCAATTATTTTTGTTGAAGCCCCAATAAATACTCCCATTGATAGCACTGCACCTTCCCCAATAATAACACCTTCGGCCACTTCACTTCTTGCACCAACAAAACAATTATCTTCAATGATTACCGGATTAGCCTGTAAAGGCTCAAGAACTCCACCTATACCTGCACCACCAGATATATGACAGTTTTTCCCAATCTGTGCACAGGACCCAACTGTTGCCCATGTATCAATCATTGTTCCTTCATCAACATAGGCTCCTAAATTTACAAAAGAAGGCATCAATATAACTCCTTTTGCGATAAAGGCAGACTTTCTTACAACAGCATCAGGTACATATCTAAAACCAGCTTTTAGATGATCATCTTTAGTCCAATTAGCAGTTTTACTCTCAACTTTATCAAACCAAGTGGCGTGAGATGCTTTAACAATATCATTATCATTTAGTCTAAAACTTAATAAAATTGCTTTTTTAATCCATTGATTCACAATCCAGTCATTATTTATTTTTTCACAAACTCTAATAACACCATTATCTAATTTATTTAGTGTTTCATTGACTGCATCTCGTATTTCACCATTAGTGTTTACATTAACATTTTTTCTGTCATCAAAAGCATTATTAATTATATTTTCTAAATCACTCATAATTTTCCTTCATTTACATCTTTTAAAAATAAACTCAAATCTCTTGTTTGAAAATCAAGGTATTCTTTTGAAGCTTCTACATCATCACTAAAATTTTCATAACCAGCATCTATCCAAACTGAGGTAAAGTTAACTTTTTTAGCCGGAACAAGATTTTTTGCAATATCATCAAACATAGCTGAAGTACCCGGATTAATATTAAACAAATCAATTATTTGTTCATATGGTTTTAGTTCAGGTTTAGGAATATAGTTAGCCATTTTAATATCAAATATTTCATCAAAAAAATCAGTTAGATCAATTCTATCTAAAACATCTATTACGTGTTTTTTATTTGCATTTGTGTAAATAATTTTTCGTCCCTCAAGTTTTTGTAATTCTTGATTCAACATTTTATTAGAGTCAACTATTGAGTAATCTAATCGATGAACCTCATCTAGGAAATGATCAGGATCAATCCCATGATTATCCATCAAACCTCTCAAGGTTGTTCCATGTTGCTTATAATACTTAGTTTGTAATTTTTTTGCTTCCGTCATATCCATATTTAAATTATTAGAAATAAATTCTCCCATTAATTTATGGACTTGTTGGAAAATTCCACTGTCTGCGGAATACAAAGTATTATCTAAGTCAAAAATCCATGTATTTATTTTTTCTCTAAGTTTCATTTAATAAGATACTAATTGTGTCCCAATACCATGTTCGGTGAATAATTCCAATATAACTGAGTGAGGAATTCTACCATCAAGTATTGTTGATTTTTGTACACCTTGCTCCATTGCCTCTATACAAGTTTTTATTTTTGGCTTCATTCCTCCTGAAATAAAATTTTCTGAAATTATTTTTTTTGCTTCTGTTAAACTTAAGGATGATATGAGTTTTTTTTCATTATCTAAAATTCCTGAAACATCTGTAAGTAACAATAATTTACTTGCTTTAAGTTTACCCGCAATAAATCCAGCAACTGTATCGGCATTGATATTGTAAATAAATTTTTTATCATCAACTCCAAGTGGAGCAATTACAGGAATTTCACCATTATTAATATGATTTAAAATAATTTTATCATTCAAATTAATTGGCTTACCAACAAATCCTATATCAACAATTTTCTCAATATTAGAGTCAGAGTCTTTTAGTTCAACATTTAGTTTTGTTGCACTTATTAAATTATCAACGTTACCAGAGATTCCAACAGCTTTTCCTCCAGTAGAAGAGATTGAGTTAACTATTTCAGAATTAATATCTTTTGACAATACTTCTTCAACCACTTTGATTGTTTCAGTATCAGTTACTCGCAATCCTTCCACAAATTCTGAGGAAATATTTTTTCTCTTTAATCTTTCACCTATTTGAGGGCCGCCTCCGTGAACAATAACAGGTGAAATACCAATTTCTTTAAGAAGGCCTATGTCTTTTGCAAAACTAGAAGACAGTTTTTTATCTCCCATTGCATGTCCTCCATATTTTATAACGATTATATCGCCACTATGCTGACGTATATATGGAAGCGCTTCTACAAGCGTTGATGCCTTATGTATGAAATAAGCCTGGTCACTCTCAGATAAGAAATCAAATTTCATTTTATTTATGATAACCCGTATATTGTTTTTTGTATTTCATTAATACCTTTATTTTTTTTTGTTTCAGACAAATAAATATCTTGAAATGTTTTTCTATAATTTTTCATAAGACTTAATATAGATTTTTTTTGAAAGCTTGTATGGTTGTAGGATATTTTATCTATTTTTGTTAAAACTATTGAGAATTTTTTTGAACAATTATTTAAAAAATCTAACATGTCTATATCAGAATTTTTAATACCAACCTTAGCATCAATTAACAAAAATACATGACTTAATTTATCCCTATTCTCAATATAATCTTCAATTAAAATTATTAGTTTTTCTCTCATTACTTTTGAAACTTTTGCAAAACCATACCCAGGTAAATCAATAATATTTATTTTATTATTAATTTCAAAAACATTTATAGATTGTGTTCTTCCAGGTGTTTTACTTGTTTTTGCAAGTTTTTTTGTTTTGGTAATAGCATTCAATAAACTTGATTTTCCAACATTAGATCTTCCGATAAAACAGCATTCTTTATCAATTTTTGAATAAGGTATGTCTAGGTATGAACTAAAAGATCCTAAAAACTTATTAGTATTAAAAAAATTATTGAAGTTTTTATTTTTATTAGCCATTTTTGGCTAGGATTCTTCTTTGTATGAACCATTGTTGAGCTATAGATAAAATATTATTAACAGACCAATATAAAACAAGACCCGCGGCGAAACCTGCTAATACAAAAGTGAACACAAACGGTAACAAAGCAAAAATCCTTGCTTGCGTTGGGTCTGCTGGTGCAGGATTTAATTTTTGTTGTAACCACATTGTAAAACCCATAAAAATTGGCAAAATGCCTATGTCAATTATTGATAATAGCGGTGGAACATTCCATTGAATTAATCCAAATAATGTCATTAAGCCAAGAGGATCTGGAGCTGAAAGATCATGGATCCAACCATAAAATGGAGCATGATACATTTCAATTGTTACAAACAAGACTTTATAAAGTGAAAAGAAAATTGGTATTTGAACTAGTATAGGTAAACAGCCTGCAACTGGATTAGCACCTTCCCTTTTATATAAAGCCATCAGTTCTTGCTGCATCTTTTGTCTATCATTAGGATATGTCTCTTTAAGTCTTTGCATATCTGGCTGCAATTTTTTCATTTTAGCCATAGATTTGAATGAGGCTTGTGCTAATGGAAAGAGTATTAGTCGCATTAAAATTGTAAATGCAATGATTGCTAGACCAAAATTACCTGAATAGCCATAAAACCAATTAATCGCATATGAAACCGGTTTTGTTAAGAAGCTAAACCAACCCCAATCAATTGCATCAGTAAACCTTGGTATAGATAATTTTTCATCATATGTACTTAATACGTCTAGTTTTTTTGCACCAACAAATAACTTTCCTCCATAACTGAGATTATCATTTGGCAAAATGTTATAAATTTGACCAACATATCCCGCTCTATAACTATCTCGTCCATTATTACCATGACGATAATTAACATTAATTGATTGATCTGGTTCTGGAATTAATGCTGACATCCAATACTTATCAGTGAAACCTAACCAACCTCCTTTTGATTTATTATCACAAAAAGATTTTTTGGTTTGTAATGAGGAAGTACAATCTTCAGCTATGTCATCATATTTTTTTTCTAAAAGCTCATCATTTAATAAGCTAATTAATCCTTCATGTAGAATAAAAAAATTTATTGTATCTGGAGTATTAATTCTTTTTATTAATCGATAAGGAAAAACTTCAACTGAATTTTGACTATTGTTAATGATTTCTTGAGTAATTGAAAACATATACTCTTCATCAATTGAATACTTAACTTTAAAAATTATATTTTGATTGTTTGTCCATGTCAAAGTAACTGGGTTTGATGGAGTTAAATTTAAACTATCACTTTTCCATTGTGTTTCTATATTTGGTAAATCAATATTTGTATTTTTTAATTCTTTCCAACCAGTTTCGATATAGTAAGGGTTTGTCGTCCCATCTGGTAATAATAAATGAATATTATCCGACTCTGGATTAAGGCTAGTTTTATATTTTGATAAAATAAGATCATCAATTATCGCCCCTTTTAAATTAATTGAACCTGTAAGAGATGAATTTTTAAATGAAACCCTTTTAGTTTTATTTATGACATCCTCTCTTGGTTGTATTTCTTCAACCAATTTATTTGATTGTTCATCAATTGAACTAGCGGGCTCTAATATTTCATTTTCCTCAAGTGGAGGAGATTGAATTGGTTGTGTAGGTAATAGTATTTGAAAAAAAATAATTATTGCTATTGAAATACCAATTGCCAAATATAAATTTTTTTGTTCGTTCATTATTTTTTTTCTAATTTATTAGGAACAGGATCATATCCATGATCTCCCCATGGATGACATTTTGATATTCTTTTAATTGATATGAAAATTCCTTTAACTATTCCAAATTTTTTTAAGCTTTCAATACTATACTCCGAGCAAGTAGGTAGGTATCTACAATTTTGGCCTAGTATTGGTGACATAAAAAATTGATAGATTTTAATACAAGAAATTAGCATGTATATAATAATTCTTTTAATCATTTAGTTTTTCTTTAAGCTCAGCAAGTAAATTGTTAAACTTTTCATCTAGTAATGAAGATTTAGCTATTAACACATAATATGAATTAATTTTACCATTAATAATTATTTTTCGAGCTAATTCCCTCATTATTCTTTTTGCTTTATTTCTCTTAACTGCATTTCCAATTTTTTTTGTAGCTGTGTAACCCACACCTATAGATTTTTCTAGGTTTTGATTATGTAAAATTTGTAAATTTATATTTTTTCCTTTTATAAAATGTCCTTCATTTCGCACCATAACGAATGTTGATCTGTTCTTAATTGTAAATAGTTTATGGGCCATATGGCCTTTTTAAGCGCTTAGTTGAGCTCTTCCTTTTGCACGACGTCTATTAATAATTTGACGACCAGCTTTAGTAGCCATTCTGGCCCTAAAACCGTGTCTTCTTTTTCTTATTATTCTACTTGGTTGGTATGTACGTTTCATATTAATTACTTGGGCCTAATACGAATTCATCATATATAAGTCAATTATTTACTTAAAATTTTAATGAAAATTATCACAAAAACCAAAGAATTAAAGAATATATTAGGTTCAATTAATAATTTATCTGAGTCAATTGGATTAGTTCTTACTATGGGTAATATTCATGCAGGACATCTATCTTTAATAAAAGAAGCGCAAAATAATAATAAACTTGTCATTACTTCAATTTTTATAAACCCAACACAATTTGACAACGATGATGATTATAAATCATATCCTAAAACTTTAGATCAAGATATTGTTAAATTAAAATCTTCAAATTGTGATTTACTATATTTACCAACTGTACATGAGATTTATCCAAAAGGATTAGTTATAGAAAAAAGTACTTTAAAATATAGAAACATACTATGTGATGGACACAGACCAGACCACTTTGATGGAGTAACAACTGTTGTGAATACTTTCTTTGATATAATAAAGCCTAAAAACAGTTATTTTGGAGAAAAAGATTATCAACAAATGAAACTAATAGATGAAATGGTAAAAATAAAAAAAATAGATGTTAATGTTGTTTCTTGTTTATCTATAAGAGATAAAAATGGAATGAGTTTATCATCTAGAAATTCTAATTTTACTCAAAAACAATCTGAAATCTTTGAAAGTCTTGCAAAAAAAATAAAACTTCTCGTAAAAACTTTAAAAAAAAATAATCTTAAAGCTAATTTTAATCAATTTAAAAAAGAACTATCAAAAATTAATATAAATAAAATTGACTATTTAGAAATACGTGATGAAAAAAATTTAGAAATTACAAGTAATCATCATCATGCAAGATTATTTATTGCAGTTTTTATAGATAAGATAAGAATTATTGATAATTTTAAATTATACTAAGGTATAATCCAATAATATTCTGGTTTTTCATTATTAAAAATTATTTTTAATCTTCGATGACCAGATATTTCCAGATATAGCCAATCAATTTCATTAATTCTGTTTTCTACAACTGTAAAGTTTTTAAAACCTTTTTCACTTTCTTCCAAATCAGGCTCTTTACTCATAAGATGCTCAGGTATTCCATCTTCTGGAAATGAGGTAAAAGAACTTGGATCTTTTTCAGTTAAATAACATTTTCTACTTAATAATCTTGTTTTACCCCACATTTCTTTTGCAATGTCATTTTGATTATTAAGAGTTGATGTTGTTCTAATCCTCATTTGTATTTTCAATTTATGATCATAAAATACAAATAATGAATTATTATTATTTTTTAAATCAGTTACTTTTGGTGATCTAAAATCAGTGTGAAAATTTAGTACCATTTTTGATGGTTCAAATTTGCGTAATACAATAACCCTTGACTCAATTTTACCATCATTATTAGTATTGCAAAATACAGGTGTATGAAAATTATGTTTTCTATCTTTAACGCCTCTAGTTAAATTTCTTTTAATATCCTCAAATATTTCATAAGTATTTTCTTTTGAAGAATTCGACATGATTAATGTAATATAAATATTTTTAGAGAAATATCTAGATAATGAACAATAAAAGAACTTCTGATTTATTAAATAAAGATCATATTAAATTTTTAATTTCTATTTTTGAAAATAATAATGCTGAAATTCGTTTAGTAGGTGGTTGTATAAGGGACATATTTCTTAACAAGGTAAGTAAAGATATTGATACTGCAACTGATATTAAGCCAAATGAAATTATAGAAATACTTAATAAAAACAAAATTGAATATGATGATTTTGCTATTCAATATGGATCCATTATTTCTTATCCCTTAGAACATAAAGTTCAAATCACTACATTAAGAGAGGATGTTAATCAAATGGGGAGACATACAAATGTAATTTATACAAAAGATTGGCAAAAGGATGCAGCAAGAAGAGATTTTACATTTAATGCAATGTATCTTGGAAGTGATAACAAATTATTTGACTATTTTAATGGTCAAGAAGACATTAAAGAAATGAAAATTAGGTTTATAGGTGAAATAGAAGAGAGGATTAAAGAGGATTATCTTCGCATATATCGCTATTTTAGATTTCTTGGTCTATTCGAATTACCAAATATTACCTTAAAGGATCAAAAAATTGTTGAAAAGTATATTCATGAATCTTTATCAGTATTAACTAATGATATGATAAGACAGGAGGTATTAAAAATGTTTAATATGCTATATCCTCTAAATTGTTTTAATAAATCCCACCAAACACAAATTAAATTTAAATGGGTTGAAATAATTAAAGAACATTTTATTCGAACAAATTATGAACTTGGTTTAAATAAATGTTTAAATAAAATTGATAATATAATTAATTAATTTTTAAATTTACAACTTTCACATAAACCATAAATCTCTAAGCTATGCTTTCTATATTGAAAATTATTTTTATCAGATTGTTTTGAAAAGTAGCTAATCAAGTTATTTCCAGTTAATTCTTTAACTTTATCACAATTTTCACATATTAAAAAAGAAGTGGAGGTTTTAGCAGTACATCCCTCATGTTTACATGCAATGTATGAGTTCCTACTTTCTATTTTATGCACTTTTCCAATTTCAATTAATTTATCTAGTGCTCTATAAACTTGAAGGGGAGATTTAATTCCTTTCTTCTGAATATCAAAAAGAATTGTATATGCTTTTAGAGGTTCTGATGAGCTTTCCAAAATATCAAGAACTGTTTGTTGATTTTTAGTTAATATTAACGTTTCTAAAGCCATCAGTTAAATTACCAAATTGTTATCGTTTTTGCAACTGGCCTCTAATTTCAAGAGGAAGCAATGAAATAATGAAAAGCATTAAGGCAACAACAATAATTGAAGGACCTGAAGAGGTATTTAGTTCTAAAGAAGCAAATAGACCAACAACTACTGATAAAATACCAGATAAGATTGTAATTAAAATCATTTGTCTAGGACTACTACTAATGTTTCTAGCAATAGCAGCAGGAATTAAAAGTAAACCTGTAATTAATAGAGCACCAATCATTTTAATTGATAAAGCAATTACACCTGCTAATAAAAGTGTAAATATAAAGTTAGAAATCTCCGGCCTCATTCCTTCAGCTGCCGACAAATCATAATTTACAGTTGCGGAAAATAAAGATTTCCAAATAAAATATAAGATAATTAATATTATGCCTCCGCCTATCCAAACTAACGCAATATCTGCTGTTGTTACAGCAAGAATATCTCCAAACAATAATCCCATGAGATCAAATCGGATGTAAGATAAAAAACCAATTAATACTAAACCAATGGCAAGTGTAGAGTGAGCAAGAAGTCCAAGTAAAGAATCGCCAGCCAACTTTGTTCTTTTTTGTAAGCTAACAAGAAGTAAAGCAACAACAGTTGAAATTACAAAAACAGAAAAAGCAATATTTATACTTAATGAGTAAGCTAATGTTACTCCTAAAAGAGCAGAATGAGATAAAGTGTCACCAAAATAGGACAACCTTCTCCAGATAACTAAGCATCCAAGTGGTCCAGAAACTATCGCTATCCCAACCCCTGCAAAAATTGCACGAATAAAAAAATCATCAAACATTAGTTTTTAACACTCCCATCTGTCTGATGTGAGTGATCGTGCTCATGTTGGTAGAGAGATAAGGTGGCAGCGTTATGTTCTCCAAATAATTCTATGTAAGAAGAATTTTTTACTATAGAGTTGGGCGATCCAGAGCAACAAATGTGCCCATTTAAGCAAATTACATGATCTGTCGCGGACATTACAAAATGTAGATCATGAGATATTAGAAGGATACCACAATTTAACTTAGTACAAATTTTTTTTATTAGATCGTAGAGAGCGATTTCTCCATTAAAATCTACACCTTGTACAGGTTCATCTAAAACAAGTAGATCTGGTTTTTTAGCTATTGCTCTTGCTATTAAAACTCTCTGAAATTCTCCACCAGATAAGTTATGAATTTCATTGTACATTAAATGCTGAACCCCTGTTAATTTCAAATCTTCAATAATTTCCTCTTTATTGATGTTACTAGTTAGATTCATAAAATCTATAACTCGAAGTGGCATAGTCCAATCAATACTAATTTTTTGTGGAACATATGCCATTTTTTTTGAATAATTCTCAATTGAACCTTCATCTGATTTAAGAATCTTAAGTGCCATTTTAGCTGTAGTTGTTTTTCCTGAACCATTTGGACCAATTAAAGTTACAATTTTACCCTTATTAATTTCAAGTGAGATGCCTTTTACAATCCATTTTGAAGATTTTTGAACACCACAATCTTTTAATCTTACCAATAAATCATTATTTTTGTTCATTTTTATATTTACAATCCTAAATGTAATATTATAACATTACGTTCATTAACATTCTTAATTACTAATAGGAACATTTTTTATGAGACAAAACAACTTTTTTTTGATGCTTTTCAAAGTATTTTTATTTTCGTCAATTCTATTTTCAACTTCAGCTGCTAGAGCAGAATTAAAAGTTGTTACTACGATCAAACCACTTTATTCACTAATTGCCAATGTAATGGATGGTTTAGGTGAGCCAGAACTTATAATTGAAGGAAGTACTTCTCCGCATAGTTTTACATTAAAACCCTCGCATGCTAAACTTTTAGAAGAAGCAGATATTATTTTTTGGGTTGGTGAAGGATTAGAAACATTTATGGAGAGACCTCTTGAGTCAATTGTCAAAAATGCAGAAGTTGTAGAGTTCATGGAATTTCAAAGTATTAATAAATTGAAGTTTAGAGAAGAGTCAATTTTTGAAGGTCACGACGATCACGATGACCACGACGATCATGAAGATCACGACGATCATGACGACCAAGATGACCACGATGACCACGATGACCACGACGACCACGACGATCACGATGACCACGGTCATGCACATGGTGAATTCGATGCTCACATTTGGCTAGATCCAATGAATGCTAAAGAAATGATTCATGAAATTGCTCATGAGTTAGGAGATTTAGATCCAGCAAATAAAAATAAATATGAAGCTAATGCACAAGCTACAATCCAAGCACTAGATCAATTAGTTAACAATATTGAAAAAGAAGTAAATAAAGATGCAAAGTTTGTAGTCTTCCATGATGCTTATCAATACTTTGAAGAAAGATTTGGAGTTAGAGCTGCTGGAGCGCTTACTTTGAATACGGATGTTTTACCTGGTGCTAAACAAATTGCTGATATTCAAGATGTAATTAAAGATAGAGCAATAAAATGTATTTTCTCTGAACCACAGTTCAATCCAAAGATAATTACAACGATAGCTGAAGATATGAATATCAAAACAGGAGTTTTTGATCCTCTAGGTGCTAATATTGACTTAAATAAAGATCTTTATTTTAAGTTAATACAAAACTTAGGAGATGAACTTAAAGATTGTTAGAAATATATTTTAAATATTAAATTTAAATTGAGGGTGTTAATTAGCAGCACCCTCCACCTTCACAAGTACAGCAACAGCTACAACTGCAACCACACTTTGGTGGGTTTGGATTTTGATTTTTCATAATTATACCTATATCTATATTTAGATAATTTATAAACAAATTTATGAGAAAAATAATAGAAATTAAAGAGTGTATGAAGACTTTCGAGGGTGACGGGATACCTGTAACGAGAGCCTTCCCCGTTCCTGGAATGAGAGAAAATGATCCATTTCTTCTTTTTGATCATTTTGGCCCAATTAATTATGAACCAGGAGGTGCAACTGGTGTACCAGCGCATCCTCATTGCGGATTTGAGGCAATCACTTATATGCTTGGTGGTGAAGTAGAACACAGAGATTCATTTGGCGGACAAGCAGAAATTGAAACAGGTGATGTACAATGGATGACAACTGGATCAGGTTTAATTCACTCTGAATTGGTAACAGAAAAATTTAAGAAGAGTGGTGGGGTTATGCAGGGATTACAAATCTGGGTTAACCTTCCACAAAAAAATAAAAAAGTGAAACCTTGGTATCAACATATTAAGAAAAATACTATTCCATCGGTATCTGAAAATGCAAATATAGAAATTAAAGTTCTTGTAGGTGAAATAAATGGAACCAAATCCAAAGTTCAAACATATTCACCTGTATCAATATTCGATATTCAATTTTCAAAACCAGATATGACAAAGCTTAATGTCGATAAAGAACAAAATCTTATGATCTATATTATTGATGGTCAGTTACAATTCAACAACAATGATAAGATTGCTAATAAAGGTGATATGATTTATTTTGATCAGTCAAGTGATGAGATTCAACTTACGTCAATATCTGAAAAGGGGTCCTATCTGGTTTTAGCTGGAAAGCCGCTTAAAGAATCTGTAGCACGTTATGGTCCTTTTGTGGCAAATTCTGAGGGAGAAATCAAGCAAGCTATGATGGATTATCAAGAAGGAAAGATGGGAAGTTTAGCTTAAGTTAATTGACGTAACATCTCACCAGCTACAATAGCAACTGAACTACTAAGATTAATAGACCTAGGCCCTTTTATCATTGGTATTCTTAATCTTTCGTCGACAGAGCTATGGACGTAATCAGGTGAACCTGCACTTTCTCTTCCAAATAAAATAATATCGTTAGATTGAAATTCATAATCAAAATAATTTTTCTTACTTTTTGTTGTTAGAAGAATGAGTCGATATGAATTATTTTTCGACCATTCATAAAATTTTTCCCAACTTAAGTGTTTTTTTAATTCTAGATAATCATAATAATCCATTGATGCTCTCTTTAATCTCTTATCATCTATTATAAAGCCTGTTGGCTCAATAACATCCACCGGTATTCCAAGGCATGCTCCTAGTCTAAACACGTTTCCAGCATTTTGTGGTATGTCAGGTTCAAAAAGAGCAATTCTCATGGTTTTTTAGTATATTATTTTATTACTTGCGTCACGCTGGCACATATTTATAAAGTATTTTTTTGATTAATTAAGATATAAGAAATCATAATAAATGGTTAAAAAAAACAATAATAAGCGAAGAGATTTTTTACAGTTAAGTACTCTAACCCTTGGAGGAGTTGGTACAGCTGCCTTCATTTGGCCATTTTTAAAAAGCATGAGTCCAGCAGAGGATACATTAGCAGCAGGATCAACAGAAGTAGATATTAGTGCTATTGAAGAAGGCCAAAGCATTACCATAAAATGGAGAGGAAAACCTGTTTTCATAAAGAAAAGAACAAAAGATGAAATTGATGCAGCAAAAATGGTTCAAGCTTCTGATCTGCGTGATCCGCAAGATGATGCTGATAGAGTACAAAAAGAAGAATGGTTAGTTTTAGTAGGAGTATGCACACACTTAGGCTGTGTTCCACTTGGTCAAAAAGTTTCGGATATGAAGGGGGAGTATGACGGTTGGTACTGCCCATGTCATGGCTCGCATTATGATACATCTGGTAGAATCAGAAAGGGACCAGCACCCAAAAACTTGGACATTCCACCCTATTCCTTTTTAAATGATAGTACTATAAAGATTGGATAAATATGGATAAGAATAGAAAAGTACATCAATTTAATAATCCAGTTCTAAATTGGATAGAATTTCGTTTACCAATAATATCATATTTTAAAAAAGAATACGGTGATTATCCAATGCCTAAAAATTGTAACTACTTTTGGAGTTTTGGAGCACTAGCAACGATCACTCTTGTTACAATGATTGTAAGTGGAATTTTTCTTGCAATGAATTACACTCCGCACACTGACATGGCTTTTAATAGTGTTGAGAGAATAATGAGAGATGTCAATTACGGTTGGTTAATGCGATATATTCATTCTAATGGCGCATCCTTTTTCTTCATCATCGTTTACATTCATATAGTAAGAGCAATGTATTTTGGTTCGTATAAATATCCAAGAGAACTTAATTGGATTTTAGGTGTATTCATATTTCTATTAATGATGGCAACCTCATTTCTTGGTTACACTTTACCATGGGGACAGATGTCTTATTGGGGAGCAACAGTTATAACTAATTTATTTAGTGCTATACCCATTATTGGAGAAGGACTAAAAACATGGCTTCTAGGTGATTACAATGTTGGAAATGCAACTCTAAATCGTTTTTTTGCTCTTCATTATGTTTTGCCATTTGTAATTTTTGGTGTTGTAGGATTACACGTTGCTGCTGTTCATGTGCATGGGTCAAACAATCCAGACGGAATTGATATTAAAAGCAAGAATGACTCAGTTAACTTTTTTCCATATATGTTAATCAAAGATACAGTAGCTATGTGTGCTTTTGGAGTTGCTATATCTGCAGTAATATTTTTTGGTCCAAACTTAATGTCAGAAGTCGATAATTATATACCTGCAGATCCACTTGTTACTCCAGCACACATCGTACCAAATTGGTATCTAGCTCCTTTCTACGCAATCTTAAGAGCTGTCCCTGACAAACTTGGAGGAGTTCTACTGATGTTTGGTGCGATTGCAATTTTATTTGTTTTACCTTGGCTTGATAGATCAAAAGTAAGAAGTTGTAATTATAGACCAATGTATAAATGGTTTATGATGGGCTTCTTCGTCAACTTCTTTGCATTGGGTTATGTTGGAATGCTTCCGGCCGAAGGTTTATATCTTTTAATCGCAAGAGTAGGTTTACTTTATTATTTTGGTTTCTTTGTAATTATCACTCCATTTGTTGGATGGATAGAAAAACCAAGCAAACTACCTCTTAGTATTAGTGATGTTTATTCTAAAAATATAGCGCCAAACATTGGAGGAGGTGAAAAAGGAGTACCTTCACCTGCAATGCAAAAAGATACTAATCTATAATGCGATTATTATTCATTATTATATTCTTTTCTTCAAATATTTTTGCAGCCGAGATGAGTACTGAAAAAATGCCAAAACATGATTGGTCATTTAATGGTGTAACCGGAACTTTTGATAGAGCCGCAATACAAAGAGGTTATAAAGTATATAGAGAAGTATGCGCAGGATGCCACTCAATGAGTCTGTTATATTACAGAGATCTTATTGATATTGGTTTTTCTGAAGCTCAAGTAAAAGTAATTGCTTCTGAATATACTGTCTTAGATGGGCCTAACGATGATGGTGAAATGTTTGAAAGACCAGCTAGACCCGCGGACAAATTTGTTAATCCATATGCCAATGATAATGAAGCTAGAGCAAATAATAATGGAGCTTATCCTCCAGATTTAAGTGTAATTACAAAAGCAAGAAAATATGGAGTTGATTATATTTATAATCTGCTTTTAGGTTATGTTGAACCACCAAAGGGCATGGAAGTAGGTAATGGAATGTATTACAATAAATGGATGGCTGGAAATCAAATAGCTATGCCTGCACCAATTGCAGATGGTAGTGTAGATTATGATGATGGAACAGATAATAATGCACAACAGTTATCAGCTGATGTAACACATTTTCTTCAATGGGCTGCTGAACCAGAAATGGAAGAAAGAAAAAATTTAGGAATTAAAGTAATATTATTCTTTATTATTTTAGGAATGATTGTTTACTTAGCAAAAAACAGACTTTGGCGAGATATTACTTAAACATTAAATAAAAAGTTCATTACATCACCATCTTTGACGACATAATCTTTACCCTCTTGCCTTAACTTGCCTGAATCTCTGCTTCCAGCATCACCATTATTTTCTATATAGTCGTTATAAGAAATGGTTTCTGCTCTTATAAAACCTTTCTCAAAATCAGTGTGAATTTTTCCAGCTGCTTGTGGTGCAAAAGTCTCTCTTTTTATTGTCCATGATCTTGTTTCTTTTGGACCACATGTAAAATAGTTAATTAAACCCAAAAGTTCATATCCTGATTTTATTACTTTACTTAATGTTGTTTGATCTAAATTAAGCTCTTTAAGAAATTCAATTTTTTCCTCCTCATTATCTAATTCTGCTATTTGAGCTTCAATTGATGCAGAGATTAAAACTACAGAATCATTATTTTTTTTAGCAAAATCGATGACTTTTTTTGATAATTCATTTCCAGTATGAATAGATTTTTCATCTACATTACATATGTACATTGTGGGTTTTAGACTAATTAAGTTAAGACTATTTACAAAATCAATTTCATTACTATTAAACTCATCGATTTTTAAGGTGCTTTTAGCATCTAACATTTGTAAGATTTTATTTATTATATCGAATTGATGTTTAGTAATTTTGTCATTTGCTTTTAATTTTTTTTCTAAACTAGATTTTTTATTGCTTAAGCTTTCAAGATCAGCTAACTGTAATTCTAAATTAATTGTTTCTATATCATCTATTGGATCAATTTTTGATGATACATGAGTAATATTAGTATCTTCAAAACACCTAACAACATGAGCTATTGCATCAACTTCTCTTACATGTCCTAAAAATTTGTTTCCTAAACCCTCTCCTTTTGAGGCTCCTTTTACTAATCCTGCGATATCAACGAAATCCATGAAAGAGGGAATTATTTTTTCACTTTTTCCAATAATTGCTAGTTTATCTAATCTATCATCAGGCACTGCAACTCTTCCTATATTTGGTTCTATAGTTGCAAATGGATAATTTGCAGCCTCTGCTTTATTTGATTGGGTTAGGGCATTAAATAAAGTAGATTTACCAACATTTGGCAATCCAACTATTCCGCACTTAAATCCCATAACTAATTTTGCTCACTTATTTTTGTTAAAAATAAAGGAATATCTGAAAATATTAATTCTATATTATTAACAATTTTATCAATTTTTTTATTTATTATTTCTTCTTCTGATTTTAAAAATTTATTTAAAACATAACTTGAAACTAAATCTTTATGTCCAGGATGATCAATTCCAATACGTATTCTAAAATAATTTTCTCCTATAAATTGGTCAATACTTTCCAACCCATTATGACCTCCATTTCCACCACCTTGCTTTATCTTTACTTTTGATAATTCTAAATCTAGATCATCATGGATAACAAAAGTATGTTCTAATTTTATTTTATAAAAATTTACAATTTCTGAAATAGCTTTTCCAGATAAATTCATGAAAGTGAGTGGTTTCAACACAAAAATTTTTTGGTTATTTATTAAACCTGAATACAATTCTTTTATTTTATCTTCTTTAATTTTATTTAAATTTAAATGAGAAATTATATTGTCTACTAAATGGAAACCAATATTGTGTCTGGTGTTTTTGTATTTTTCACCTGGGTTCCCAAGTCCACAAATTAAAAACATATGATGGAATATAAAGTAAAGTTACTTAGATTCTTTACTTTCTTCTTTATTGTCAGAAGATTCTTCTTTCTTCTCTTCTGATTTTTCACCAGCACCCTCTGCAGCACCTTCTTCAGTGGTTTCTTCAGTTTTTGTTTCAATTTCTACAGTCGGTGGAACTAATGTAGCTATAACAAAATCTCTATCTACTATTGTAGGGACAACACCCTCTGGAAGTTTAATATTACTAATCTTAACAGCATCACCAATTTCACTTTCAATTAAATCAAACTCAAGTTTATTAGGAATATTATTTGCGTTACAAGTAAGTTCTACTAAACGTCTAACAGTATTTAGTACCCCTCCTTTTTTTAATCCTGGACATTTCTCTAGATTTAGAAATTCTATTGGTATTTCAACGTTGACTTTAGTATTTTCTTGAACCCTGAGAAAATCAAAATGAATTAACCTGTCACTAACAGGGTGGTATTGTAATTGTTTTGGAAGTATTTTTTCAACTTTACCATCGATGTCGATATCTAAAATAGTGGAGTAAAAAGAACCTGTGTTCATTAGTTTTTTTAAAATCTTATCCTCTAGTGCAATTTTAGTTGGCACCGATCCTTTTCCATAGATAATTCCTGGAACCATTCCTTTTGTAAGAAGACTGTGATTTGACTCACTATCTTTGTTTCTATCTAGTGCTTTATAACTTTCCATAAAAATATTAATCAAAAAGAGCAGAGACTGACGCGTCACTGCTAATTCTTTTTATCGCCTCACCCATTAAAGGAGCGATACTAATATGTCTAATGTTTTTTGTATTTTTTACTTCATTTGAAGGTTCAATTGTATCTGTTAATACAAGTTCTTTTATTGCAGAATTGGATATTCTTTTTAAAGCTTCACCTGATAATACGCCATGAACAATATATGAATAAATTTCTTTAGCCCCACTTTTATGAAGGGCTTCTGCAGCGTTACATAGAGTTCCCGCCGAATCAACTATATCATCAAGTAATATACAAACTTTTCCAGTAACATCACCAATTATATTCATTACTTCTGACTCTCCTGCTTTTTCTCTTCTTTTGTCAGCTATAGCTAATCCAGCATCTAATCTTTTTGCAAAAGCTCTCGCTCTAACAACGCCACCTACATCAGGTGAAGCCACAACTAAACTTGATTTTTGATTAAATTTTTCTTTTATATCTTTTAGTATTGGTGGTGCAGAAAAAATATTATCTAGAGGAATATCAAAAAAACCTTGAATTTGTCCCGCATGTAAATCCATTGTTAAGACTCTATCAGCACCTGCAGAGGTAATTAAATTCGCTACTAGTTTTGCAGTTATTGGAGTTCTAGGTCCTGTTTTACGATCTTGTCTAGCATATCCATAATAGGGAATAACAGTAGTAATTCTTTTTGCAGAACCTCTTCTTGCAGCATCAATAGTAATTAGAAGCTCCATCAGATGATCATTTGCAGGATGTGAAGTTGATTGTATTATAAAAACATCCTCGCCACGTATATTTTCATTTATTTCTACAAAAATTTCACGATCATTAAATGTTCTAAGAGATACATCAGCTAATGAAACTCCAATATGTTCAGAGATTTTTCCAGAAAGGGACTTACTGCTGTTACAGGCGATTATTTTCATTTAATCGTAATGATTAGTATATCAGAATAGAAATAGTTCAATAGAAATTAATCTTTTAAAGAGATGATATTTATCATTCTTCCTGTATTAATCTTATTTTGATGTTTTGACCTCCTGTGACTAAAAAAAAATCCTGAATTTCTGTAAGTGTCTCTATTAATATTGTAAATATTTTTTATTCCTTCTTTTTTTAATTGATAATTAATTATGCCTCTTAGATTAAACAAATCCTTATTTTTATTTTTTTTTTTGAAAAATTTATAGTACGATTGATTTTTTCTAATAAATTTTTGTTTAAAATCCCTATTAACTTCAAAATTTTTAAATCCTAAACAGGGTCCAATAATTGCGACAACATTATTTTTAATTACTTTTCTGTTTTCTAATTTTTTTATACAATTCTCGACTATATTGTTTAATGTTCCTTTCCAACCAGAATGGAGGCAGCAAATTATACCTTTTTTAATATCAAAAATAAAAATTGGAGCACAGTCAGCTGTTAATACACCTAAGGCTATAGTTTTATCACTTGTAAACAAGCCATCTCCTCTGAGCTTCTTTCTATAATTATTTTTATTTATAGAATATATTTTGTTTGAATGAATTTGAGTAATTAACTTTAGTGCTTTATTTCCAATACCTAGATTATCTAAAGCCGTATTAATATTTTTTCTAACATTTTTTTTATTATCAAAATTATTATTGCTACAGTTCAATGAATCGTAATCACCTTTGGACACTCCGCCTTTTGAGGTAAAAAAACCAATGTGAATTTTTTTTTCTAATTTTTTTAAATTAATAAAATTTTTGCTCATTAAATATTAGATACAATTAAACACTTAAACAGATTGCCCATATGTTTTTTACTAATTAATTTATCAAGCTCAACATTCAATTTATTAGTATCATTTTTTTTAGATAAATTATTTTTTCTTTCTAATATTCCATATTTAATTAAAAATTCTCTTTGTGAGCAACATTCCTCTATTTGCAATTTATTTTTTTCTGCAATATTAAGTAAATCAATAAAATTTACGTGGCTTGAAATATCTTTATTCCCAACTTGTTCTAAAACATGAGAATATTTGTGATTTTGTATTGCTTGTAATGAAAAATTTTTGATATTTTTAAAATATCCATAATCAATTGTAAAAAAAAGACCTCCTCTGTTCTTAATAAACTTACAAATTTTTTCGTAATACCGATTTCTTTCAAATGATAATTCTAACAATTTTTCTTTTTTGTACTTATTTAATAATTTTAACAATAATTTACTTTTTACTATTCTATCTTTAAGCAAAAATTTATTTTCTTTGGTATTAAAACTTACATATTTTTCAAGCCAATTATTTTTTAAAATAAATTGTCTTACTGGGAAGCAATCAAAAAATTCGTTAGAGTAAATAATCGAAGGTAATTTAGAATTAAAATTTATTTTATTTGACCATTTTATATTTTTAGATTTAATAATATTGATATTTTGTTTTTGCAACTTTATTAATTTTTTATTAATTTCTACTAAAATTATATTCGAGTCTTTTAAAAAATTTGGATACTTTGAAACTGTATTAACAATATCATTAAAAAGAGTTCCTCTTCCAGGACCTAATTCAATTAGGTTAAATTTTCTATTTATTTTTGATTGCCAAATATAATATATATATAAGCCAATAATTTCTCCAAACATTTGAGATATCTCTGGAGAAGTTACAAAGTCGTAATTTGAGCCAATTGGTTTTTTATTAAAATAATATCCATTTGTACCAAATAAAGCATAATTTATAAATGTATCTAATCTCATATCTTTTTTGCTTGATTGGATTTGTGATTTAATTTTTTTTTCTATATCCATTGTATCGTATAAAAATTATCCCAATAATAAATAAAGGGAT
Source organism: uncultured Alphaproteobacteria bacterium (assembly GCA_902518985.1). Lineage (GTDB taxonomy): Bacteria > Pseudomonadota > Alphaproteobacteria > HIMB59 > CACPNW01. Next base: position 68,228 of record CABYIF010000002.1, read on the forward strand.
TGTTAAAATCTGCCCCATGGTTATGAAGTTATAAATGAGTCCTAAATGTGCATCAGGCTCTCTTATAAATTCAATGAAAAAACGAAATATTGAATATAAAACTAAAAAAAGACCGCTGGTAACTCCAAATTTATCTAATTCATTTTTTCTAAAAAAATAAAATAATAAAATAACAAATAAAATAATACCTTCAAAAAAAGCTTCATATAATTGTGATGGATGCCTTGGAATATTATCAATTTGAGGGTAAATCACTGTTATGTAAAATTCTGTCGGTCTACCAATTAGTTCAGTATTTATAAAATTTGCAATTCTTCCAAAAAATATACCAATTGGTGAAACAACTGCTACTAAATCTGATAAATAAAAAAAATTTATTTTATGTATTTTGCAAAAAATATAAATACTTATTATTATCCCTATTAATCCTCCGTGAAATGACATGCCACCATTCCAAATCTCAAAAATATAAAATGGATTATTTAAAAATTCATTTATTTGGTAAAGAATTACATAACCAATTCTTCCACCTAAAATTATACCAATTACAGCCCAAATAAAAAAATTATCTAATTGCTTAACTGTAATTATGTTGCCTTTATTTTTATTAAGACTTTTTATTATCACTAGTCCTATAAAAAGGCCTAAGATATAAGCCAAACTATACCATCTGACTTCAATAAAGCCTAAAGAGAAAATAACTGGATCTATTGCAGGTTGAACAAAATTCATATATCTATAATCATTAATAATTAAACTATGGTTAATAGAAACAAAATTTTTTCAGATTTATCAAAATTTGCAGTGGATGCTATGAGCACTTTTTCTGGCCTTAAAGAGGAAATTGAAACAATAGTTTCATTGAGAGTAAATAAAGTGATAAAAAAAATGAATTTAGTGAAGAAAGATGAGTTTGAAGTTCTAAAAAAAATGGTTCAGAAAATCATTGATGAAAATGAAAATTCGATGAAAACTAAAAAAAAATCATCACTAAAAATTAAAAAATCCCAAAAAAAAGCCAAAACTAAAAAGAAAGCCAAAAAAAGACGATAAAAACTGAAATTATTCACAATATTTCGTTTTTTTTTACAAATAATCTTGCTAAACTCCGTAAAATTTTAGTAATCGATATATAGTAGTATATATTTAATTTAGTACTAGATAGTGTATGGATAACGAAAATTTGTTGTTAAACCCAATTGATATTGTTGAGGATGTAATACATCAAAAAAAATGGAATTTTAGTAGAGCTGCAGATCACGAGTTAGTAGCTGAAATCTCATCACAATGGTGTGCTTACCGTCTTTATTTTACTTGGTCTGAAAATATAAATGCTCTCAGCCTAACAATCACCTTTGATATCAGGTTTCCAGAAACAAAATTAAAGACAGCTTATGAGCTTTTAGGATTAATTAACGAAAATTTATGGATTGGTCATTTTGATATTACTAGTAGAAATGGCATTCCAGCTTTTAGACACACCATTCTATCAAACACTGAAACAGAAATTCTTCATAAGAAATTTGAAGATGTTGTTGATATTGCTATTTATGAGTGTGAAAAGTTTTATCCAAGTTTTCAACAAGTACTTTTTGATGATACTGATCCAAAAGAGGCTATTAGATTTTCAAACTTTGAAGTAATTGGCAGAGCTTAAAATATATTATAATATAAAAATATATTTTTATAATTTATGAAAAAAATCTTACTTATAGGGTGTGGTCACATGGGGGAAGCCTTACTTAAATCATGGATTAATACTAAAAAATACTCTTTTACTATAGTTGATCCTTATAAATTTAAGACACTTAAAAAAAAATATAAAAACTCAAAAATTAAAACAATAAAATCTATTTTATTATTAGATAAATTTGAAGAATTTAATTTTATTATTTTAGCTACAAAACCAAAAGATTTAAACAATGCCTTAGTCGAATTATCTAATATCAAAATAAATAGTAATACAAGTTTGGTAAGTGTTATAGCTGGAAAAAAAATTAATAATTATAAAAATAAACTTAAAAATATAAAAAATTTTTTTCGAGTTATGCCTAATATGCCAGCTGCTATAGGCCAAAGTATGAATTGTATAGTATTTAACAAAACATCAAGTATCTCAAAAAGGAAAGAAGTAATTAAATTATTCTCATATTCAGGAAAAAGTATTTTTTTAAAGAATGAAAATCAAATTGATATGGCAACAGCGATTTCTGGGAGTGGTCCAGGATTTGTATTTAACCTTATTGATGCAATGGAGCAAGGTGCAATTAAACTAGGTTTTGAAAAGCAAATTGCCAAAACTTTAGTATACGAAACATTTAAAGGATCTATAAACTTATTAATACATAACAATATTAGAGCAAAAAATTTGGTAAAAACTGTTGCTACAAAAGGAGGCACAACTGAAGCAGGACTTAAAATTATGAAAAAAAGTAGAGTTCATAAAATTTTTGCTGATTTAATTAATGAAGCTTATAAGAAAGCAAAAGATCAAGGACAATAAATGGATAAAAATAAAATTTTTATTGCAAAAAGAACTCTTAATTTACTTGAAAAAAAACAGTGGAATAATATTTCTTTATCCACCCTTTTAGACAAAAAAAATATTGCTCTTTTCAAAAATAAAAATGAATTACTTATAAACGTAAATAGGTATTTTGATTATTTATTAAAGAAAAATTTAACTTATTTGGAACAATCTTCTTCAAAAGATATGCTTTTTGAAGTTTTAATGGCAAGACTTGATATTCTAAACACTCATAGAAAATCTGTAAAAAAAATATTAAAATATTTTCCATCACACCCTCATCAAGCTATTAAACTCATACCATCATTTATAGAGAGTATTATATTAATATCAACATTATCTAATATAGAAATTAGCGGAGTCAAAGGAGCTGCAAAAATTAAAGCACTATTTATTTTATACATTTTAACTATTTATACGTGGTCAAATGATGAGACAGACTCTTTGGAAAAAACCATGACAATATTGGACAAATATTTAACTAACTTTGATAAGTTAATTAATCTAAAATGATGAAAATATGAAAATAAATTATTTAGATTTTGAAAAAGTTGACATAAGACTTGGAACTATTGTAGAGGCTCAAGAATACAATAAACTAAAAAAACCTTCTATATTGCTTAAAATCGATTTTGGGAAAGAAATTGGTCTTAAAAAAAGTTCAGCACAATTACAAAAAAATTATTCTTCAAGAGAATTAATAAATAAACAAATTATAGCTGTTGTAAATTTTGAACCTAAGCAAATTGGCAATATAATATCAGAGGTACTTGTTTTGGGATTACCAGATGAAGATTATGAGCCAATCCTATTATCACCATCAAAGAAATTAAAAAATGGTGTGAAGTTATATTAGATCAAATTGGTAACAATACTAACAATTTTAGACCGCCTAGTTCAGATTTATCTAGTTTGATTTCTCCACCATGTGAACGAATAATATCTCTTGTTATTGTTAAACCTAAGCCACTTTCACCTTTTAATTTATTTCTTGAGGGGTCAAGAGTAAAAAATGGCTTGAATACATCTTCGAAGTTTTCTTTAGGTATGCCTTGTCCATTATCATTTATTTCAATTGCACACCCATCATTTTCAGCGCTGATTTCTATTTTAATTTTGTTTGCGTATCTTTGTGAATTATCAATTATATTTTGAAAAGCACGTTTTAATTGTAAGGGTCTACCTGATGTTTTTATTAGATTTCTCTCCTTTATTTCAAATTTAATTTCAGAGTTGTCTAATTTTTTAAGGCAGTCTTTAACAATATCATTAATTATTATGTTCTCTATGGGTTCAGGAGACTCTGTTTTAACAAAACTTACATAGCTATCTAACATAGCTGTCATTTCACTAATATCTAATTCAAGCTCAGATTTTGCTTTTTCATCTTTTATAAGTGAAACTTGTAATTTCATTCTGGTTAAAGGTGTTCTTAAATCATGACTGACTCCAGCGAGCATGTCAGTTCTTTGTTTTAAAAATCTTTTAATTCTTGTTCTCATTTGATTAAATGCTTGAGAAGTTTGCCTTATTTCGTGTGCACCTACACCTCTTATTTCAGGCGCATCAAGGCCTCTACCAAAAGTTTCAGCAATAATGGCAAGTCTTTTTAAGGGTTTTAACTGTTTATTCATGAGAAAGTAGGACATTATTAATAGAATTAATGATGCAAATATCATCCATAACAAAAATACAAATGCTGTTTCACTGTATAATCTATCTTTATCAACATTTATAATTAACAACTCTTCATTAAGCTGAATAGTAATCAAAACACCACTTTCTAAATCGCTAAGATCATAATAAAAAGGCTTATTAAGATTTTCAAGTGACTGTTTTAGTCTTTTAGATAAAATTCCTCTGTTTACATTTGAGGTAAAAGGATCGGTTATTTTCTCTTTTCTTATAATTAATTTCATTTTGAAGTCTTCTCTTGCAATATTTACAGCATATGATTTTAAGTCTTCTTCTATTAATTTAACTAAAACATTTATGTCAGCAACTACTGACTCAGCCAATCTTTTAGAAATTATATTCCAAGAAGTTTGGTAAAATACAGTAGCTGTTAAAAGAACTAAAATAATTATCGGTACAAAAATAATAATTATTGATCTGCCAATTAAAGTAGAGGGTATAATTTTTTTAAACATTATAAATCTGTACAAATAAGTTTATAGCCTTTTCCTCTAATAGTTTTAATAAATTGGGGCTGTTTGGCATTATTTTCTAATTTTTGTCTTAACCTAGTAACTTGAACATCGACTTTTCTAAGTTCAGATTCATCAAATTCTTGATCTGCTAACTCCTCCCTTAATACGATATCATTTCTTTTTTGGATTAATTTAATTAGTAAATTATTTTCTCCTTCAGTCAAATAAACTAACTCATTGTTTTTCTGAAGTTCTGAACTTGAAATATTATAAATAAAATCACCAAATCCTATTTTTATTTTTTTATTATCAAAGTTTTCATATAAATTTAATAAATTTATTATTCTTAAATATAATTCCTCAGGTTCGAATGGTTTTGAAATATAATCATCAGAACCAGTTTTTAGTCCTTCTATTTTATTTTGATCCTCTCCCATGGCAGTAAGCATTATTATTGGAGTAGTAGCAATTTTTTTTATGAACTTTATTAAATCAATACCATCACCTGTTGGCATCATTCTATCTAAAATAATTAAATCAAATAAAACAAATGATAAAACGTTTTTAGCTTCGTTAAAATCTTCACAAAGAAATACTTCTAGATTTTTATTTGTAAGATAATCTCTTAACAATTCTCTTAATCTTTTATCATCATCTACAATTAAAATATTTTTTTTCATTTTCTATAATTAATTTCATTAAAAATAATTTGATTTTTCTCTTCGATCATTGAAAATAATATTTTTTTAAAACCGTTAATATCAGACTCATTGAATTTTTTAACGACACTATGAATGTTAGAAATTTGTATTTCTGATAGTTTTTTTTCTAAATCAATACCTTTTTTTGATAGAGATAGTTTTTTAGTTCTTTTATCTTCTCCAATTGATAAAATTACATATTTTTCTTGAACTAATTGATTCAATACTCTTGAAAGACTTTGCTTGGTAATCTTTAGAATTGATAGTAATTCTTTGATTGTAAGATTATTTTGCTTTCCTACAAAATAAATAACTCTGTGATGAGCCCTACCAAAATTCATTTTTTCGAGGATTTGATCAGGTCCTGATGTAAAATCTCTATAAGAAAAGAACATCAATTCAATAATCCTGCGAATTTCTTTTTCATTTAAAAATAGTGGTGTTAACAACTTATTTAGGTCAGCCATATTGACTTAATTATGCATCACTGATAGTCAATTGTCATTTAAAAAATAAAAATAGTTTAATTATGCTTAAGAATTTTGAAAATAGAGAAGGCTGGATATGGCTAGATGGAGAATTTGTGGAATGGAATGCCGCGAAAACCCATATAATTAGTCAAGGCCTACATTATGCTAGTGCAGTGTTTGAGGGTGAAAGAGCCTACAATGGTAAAATTTTTAAGAGCATAGAACACACAAACAGATTTTTTAAATCAGCGAAAACAATTGGAATAAAAATTCCATATTCAGAAGATGAAATTAATAAGGCAAAAGATAATTTATTAAAAAAAATGAACTTTGAAAATTGTTATGTTAGACCATTTGCATGGAGAGGCAGTAATATAATGGGATTATCAACAAAAAAATCCAATGTTCATGTTTCTATTGCTGCTTGGGATGACTGGACAACTTATTACAAACTTGAAGACATGAAAGAGGGATTATCATTAATAACTTCTCCGTGGAAAAGACCTCCGCCAGACTCCATTCCTTTTGAAGCTAAAGCATCTGGACCATACATAATATGTACTCTTTCAAAATCATTTGCTGAGGAAAAAGGTTACAATGAGGCTTTAATGTTAGATTATCGAGGATATGTTGCTGAAGCAACAAGTTCAAATATTTTTTTAATTCATGATAATGAAATACATACACCTATTCCCGATTGTTTTCTTAATGGAATCACTCGTCAAACAGTAATTCAAATGCTTAAACAAAAGGGATTTAATTTGATTGAACGCTACATTAAGCCTGATGAACTCTCTAAATTTGAAGAAGTCTTTTTAACAGGAACTGCTGCAGAGATAACTCCAGTGAAGTCTATAGATTCAATTAATTTTAAAACGGGCGATAATTCAAAAACTTTTCAATTTATGAAAGATTATAGAAAATTAGTAACTAATACTAATTAGAATTTTCCAACCAATTTGATCCATTATTGTAATATTCTTTTTTCCAAAAAGGAGCGTCTTTCTTCAAGTAATCCATTATATATTTGCAAGCTTCGAAACTATTATTTCTATGGGAAGAAAAGCATGCTACCAAAACAATTTTATCATTTACATAAAGTTTTCCAAATCTGTGAATGATTAAGCAATCTATAAGACCCCAATCTTCAATTGCTTTATTTTTTATTTTTGATAATTCATTCACTGCCATCTCTTTATAAACTTCTAAGTTTATATACTCTACATCTTTAGAATTATTAAAATCTCTTACATAGCCTGTAAATATATTTAATGCTCCTATGTCTGAATGTTTTTCTTTAATTTTTTTAATTTCATTTTCAAGGTTAAAATCTTTTTTTTGAATTTTTATCATTAACCGCCACTAACTGGTGGAAATATTGCAATTTCATCTGTCGAAGACAAATCCTGGTTATCAGATATGTATTCTAAATTTATGGCAAATCTTAAAATATCTTTTGAAAAATATTTTTCTAGATCTGGGTATGACTTTTTTAAAATACCTTTGAGTTCACTTATATCTTTTGGATGATTATTATGAATTATTTCAAAATCTTTATGGGTAATTTCTTTTATCCATGCAAAATATTTAATTTTCATTTTAAAAGTGTTTTATAGATGCTTTAACATAATCATAAGCAGTATATAATGTTAACAAACCAGCTACCCACAAAGAAATTTTACCTAAATAAATTATTGGAGTTATGTCTGAAATACTTTCTGATAAAATCAATAATGCAAGTGAAGAAAGTTGTATAAAGGTTTTTAATTTTGCAATCCTTGATACGGGTATGCTTATTTTTATCCCAGCAAGATATTCTCTTAATCCAGATACTGTAATTTCTCTTAATAGAATAATTAAAGCTGGAATTGTATCCCAATCTGTAATCACATTTTTAGAAGTTAAAATTAGAATAACCGCAGCTACTAAAAGTTTATCAGCTATAGGATCCAGAAAAGTTCCAAAATTTGTAACTTCGTTTCTAATTCTTGCTAAATATCCATCAAAGTAATCTGTGATACTTGCTAGACAAAATAATATGAAAGCTGTCCATCCAAAAAAAGGATTTTTTAAATATATACAAATTACAATAATAGGTATTATTATGATACGCATTATTGTCAAAAAGTTAGATAAATTCATTTAATATTTAATTCTAGATTAAGAATATTTTAAACGCTATGAAAATATTCATAAATTTGCGTAAGAATATTTTCAGGAATAGACTTAACTTTTTTCAATTCATCTAAGCTCGCAAGCCTTAAATTTTCAACTGTACCAAAATGAGTTTTTAGTATTTTTTTCCTTTCAGGCCCAATTCCCTTAAGATCATCAAACACAGACTTAATACTCATTTTAGATCTCTTACTTCTATGTGTTGTAATTGCAAATCTATGAACTTCGTCTCTAATATTTTGTAAAAAATGAAGTAATGTATTACTATCTTTTAATCTGTATGAAACTTTATCATGTATTAATATTTCCCTTCCTGAGTCCCTGTCAGTTCCTTTTGCCATAGATATAATTGGAATATTTAATTCAAGCTCTTTTAGAGCACTTTTAACTGAGTTATATTGCCCTTTTCCACCATCTATAATTATCAAATCTGGTAATGCAATTTCATCAATAATTTTAATATTGCTAAAACGTCTTATGATCATTTCTTTCATCATATAGTAATCATCTGTTCTGTTTTTATTGTTCTCAATATTAAATTTTATGTTAAATTTTCTATAATTTGATTTTAAAAATCCATTATTATTACAAGCAATCATCACACCAACTGGAAATTTTCCAAATGTATGACTATTATCATAAGCTTCAATCTTATTTATCTCTTTATCTATTTTAAAAATGTTTTTAATTTCGTTTGTGAAATTTTCAAAAGATTTAAGTTTATTAAGTTTTAAATCTAAATTTATACGAGCATTCTCTTCAGCAAATTTTAACAAGTTTTTTTTTGGCCCTTTCTTAGGCTTTAAAAATTTTGTTTTTTCAAAGTTTTTACCAAGTGAATCTAATTTTCTTACTTTATTAATATCTATATTAGTGATTATAGTTCCAGGAATTTCTTTTTCTGCATAAAAAATATTCAAAAAACCTATTATAATTTCATCAATCTCAGATAATTTGTCGTGTTCGGGATAAAAAGCTTTTCCTCCATAAGAAGTATTATTGCGATAAAAACTTCCATACACACATGTTTTTTCTTCTTTAGTTATAATAGCAAATATATCTGCATCATTTATATCTTTTATATTTATCTTATTATTTTCAGCAATATGTTTTAATGCTTTTAATCTATCTCTTAACGATGCAGCTAATTCAAAATTTTTCTTTTCGGATGCTTTAAACATTAATTTAGAAAATTTATTTTGAACCTTTTCTGAGTTACCGCTAGTTAAAAACTCATCTGCTGATTCTACAAGTTTTGAATAATCTTTTTCAGTAATTTTTCCACCACAAGGTCCGGAACATCTTTTTAAGTAATAATTAAAACAAAGTTTGTTACCTGCTGTAACTTCTTTATCTGTACATGATCTTAAAAGAAAAATTCTTTGAATTGTATTAATAGTTTTATTCACAGCATCTGGACTTGCAAATGGACCGTAATATCTTCCCTTTCTTTTTTTTGGACCTCGATGCTTTTCTATTCTTGGGAAACTATGCTCTGACGAAATAAATATATATGGAAATGATTTGTCATCTCTTAATAAAATATTAAATCTTGGCTTGTGTTTTTTAATCAAATTACACTCTAGAAGAATTGCTTCAAATTCTGTGTTTGTTACAAAGAAATTCATATCCTTAGTAAGACTAACCATTCTTTGAATTCTTCTAGTCAGACTGTTTATAGATACATAGTTTTTTACTCTATTAAAAATATTTTTCGCTTTGCCAATATACAAAATGTTACTATCTTTATCTAACATCTGATAAACACCAGGCTGTTTAGGCAATGTTTTGGAAATTTTCCTAATAATTTCTTGTCCTTGCAGCGTCATTTTAACATTTGTAAATAGTAAAAAACTCTCTAATCTTCTTTTTATACATTAAAGTAATTACTATGATAAAATTATTATGGTTCATTTATTTTCTAATATAATATAGGAATAATTTAAATATAAGGGAGTAAATATGTCTAAAATGACAACTGAGGAAGCATTTGTAAAAGTTCTACAAAAACATGGAATCCAGCATGCTTTTGGCATTATTGGCTCAGCTTTCATGCCTATATCAGACTTGTTCCCTAAGGCTGGGATTACTTTTTGGGACGTTGCTCATGAGTCTAATGGCGGTATCATGGCAGATGGTTATACCAGAGCAACTGGAAAAATTGCAATGTGTATTGCTCAAAATGGACCGGGTATAACAGGATTAGTTACACCAATTAAAACTGCTTATTGGAATCATACTCCAATGTTGTTGGTAACACCACAAGCAGCAAATAAAACTATGGGACAAGGAGGCTTTCAAGAAGTTGAACAGATGAATTTATTTAAAGATATGGTTTGTTACCAAGAAGAAGTTCGAGACGCATCAAGAGTTGCAGAGGTATTAAATAGAGTCATTTCAAAAGCTATTAAAGGTTCAGCACCGGCCCAATTAAACATTCCAAGAGATTTTTGGACACAAGTAGTTGATATTGAACTTCCTCCAATTATAAACTTTGAAAGACCTTCTGGAGGATCAGAGGCAATAAAAAAAGCAGCTAACTTACTATCAAATGCTAAATTTCCAGTAATTTTATCTGGCGCTGGAGTTATTCTGGCTGACGCCATCGAGGATTGCAAAAATATTGCTGAAAAATTAAGCGCACCTGTAGCTTGTGGATATCAACATAATGATAGTTTTCCTGGCAAACATCCACTTGCTGTCGGTCCACTAGGTTACAATGGTTCAAAAGCCGCAATGGAGATTATTTCTAAAGCAGACGTTGTTCTTGCACTTGGAACTAGATTAAATCCATTTTCTACTCTTCCAGGCTATGGTATTGATTATTGGCCTAAAAATGCTCAAGTAATTCAAGTGGATATTAATTCTGATAGAATTGGACTTACAAAAAAAATAAGTGTTGGTATTTGTGGAGATGCAAAATTAGTCTCAAAACAAATTTTAGGACACCTTTCCTCTGAAGCCGGAAATCAAAATAGAAAAGAGAGAGAAGAACTAATTCACAAAACAAAATCATCTTGGTTACAAACTTTAACTGGACTTGATCATGAAGACGATGATCCTGGTACGTCTTGGAATAAAGACTCAAGAAATAGAGAGCCTGAAAAGATGTCACCAAGAATGGCATGGAGAGCAATTCAGGCAGGACTGCCACAAGATGCAATAATATCAAGCGACATAGGAAATAATTGTGCAATCGGAAATGCATATCCAACTTTTGAAGAAGGCAGAAAATACTTAGCTCCAGGCTTGTTTGGTCCCTGTGGTTATGGCTTCCCTTCAGTCATAGGTGCTAAAATCGGTTGTCCTAATACCCCTGTAGTTGGGTTTGCTGGAGATGGTGCCTTTGGAATAAGTATGAGCGAAATGACATCTTGTAACCGAGAAGGATGGCCAAACATTACAATGATTATTTTTAGAAATTATCAATGGGGTGCGGAAAAAAGAAATACAACTCTTTGGTATAATAATAATTTTGTTGGTACTGAACTTGATCCTAAACTTAGCTATGCAAAAATAGCTGATGCCTGTGGTTTCAAAGGAATAAGAGTTAATACACAAGAAGAATTAACTGAAGCTTTAAAACTTTCATGTAAAGAGCAAATGTTAGGTACAACAACTTTTATAGAAGTTATGCTCAACCAAGAGCTTGGGGAACCATTTAGAAGAGATGCCATGAAAGCCCCTGTTGAAGTTGCTGGCATAGATCCTAAAGATACGGTTATCCAATAATTTATTAGTGGATTTTTTATATCTAATCTTAGGTTTACTTTTATTAGTGGCTGGAGCTGAAATAGTAATTAGAGGATCAGTTAGTTTAGGAAAAAAATTAAATATTTCATTATTTGCTATCGGTGTTGTAATAGTCGCCGGCGGAACTTCATTACCTGAATTAGCAAGTAGTATTAATGCTGTAGTAAATAATCACGCTGATTTAGCTGTTGGCGCTGTAGTTGGAAGTAATATAGCTAATTTAATATTAGTTATGGCAGCTACAACTATTATTCTCCCAATATCTAACATTACAAAAAATCAAATTAACCAGGCTTGGATAAACATAGGTCTAGGAGTCTCCTTAATAGTTATGAGCTATTTATATTTTAATTACATATTTGGAATTGTTTCAATACTTTTGTTAATTTTAATTATGTATCTTCAATTTAAAAAAGGTTCATTAGACTTAAAAGAAATAAATAAAAGTGAATATTCAACTCTTGTAGCTATTTTTTTAATTGTACTTGGTATTATATTTTTAATGTATGGATCTGATTTGTTTGTTGACTCCGCTATTAACATCGCAAATTATTTTAACGTATCAAAAGCTGTAATTGGGTTATCAATAATTGCATTTGGAACTTCACTTCCAGAATTAGTAGTAGGAATAATGTCAGCTATAAAGAGAAAAGTTGATTTTGCTCTTGGTAATATTTTAGGTTCAAACATTTACAATGTGCTTGGTGTTTTAGGTATAAGTTCTTTTTTTGGAACATTTTCGATGCCAGAAATTATAGCTAAACAAGACTTACTTTTCATGCTTTTAATTACCTTTATCGTTTTAGGCTTTATGTTCTTTGTTAGAAAAATTGGAAGAATTTATGGAAGTATAGGCTTATTGTTATACATTTGCTATATGTATTATATTTTTATTTAATTCTAAAATGCAATTTAACCATGAAAAAAATATCTTAGAACTCTTAAATATTGCAATAGATTCAGGAAAAGAAATACTTAATATTTATAACGATGAAATTATTGTTAATTCTAAAGAAGATAAATCACCAATTACACAAGCAGATATAAATTCGAATAATTTAATAGTTAGTAGACTAATAAAACTCGATCCAAATATTCCAATTCTTAGTGAAGAAAGTTTAGTCAAATGGGAAAACAGAAAAGATTGGAATAAGTATTGGCTCATAGATCCTCTAGATGGAACAAAAGAATTTATAAATAGAAATGGAGAATTTACGGTTAATATTTCATTGATTGAAAATAACTATCCAATTTTTGGGATAATTTATTCTCCTGTAAAATCTTTATTATACTATGCACTTAAAAATAATGGCTGTTATAAATTAAAAACTAATTCAAATTTAAATACCTTAAAAAATTTTAATAAAATAAATATAAATAAAGCGAAAAACTCAACTAAGAAGATCATTGGTAGCAGATCACATTCAAGTAAAAAATTTCAGAATTGGGTAGAAAAAAAATTTACAAATTTTGAAATAATCACAATAGGTAGTTCTCTTAAGTTCTGTATTCTTGCTGAAGGTAAAGCTGATATATATCCGAGATTGGGACCAACTTCCGAATGGGATATAGCTGCTGGTCATATTATTTTAGAAGAGGCAGGAGGAAAATTGAAAACGATTGATAATAAAGATATTTTATACAATACTAAAGAAGATATTTTAAATCCTCATTTTATAGCTTATGGGAACTTATCTAAAATAGACTAGTATGAAATTATCACACATTGAAAAACTAGAATCCGAGAGTATTCATATAATTAGGGAAGTTGTAGCTGAATTTGAAAATCCTGTAATGCTCTATTCAATTGGAAAAGACTCATCAGTAATGCTCCATTTAGCTCAAAAAGCTTTTGCTCCAAACAAAGTTCCATTCAAGTTATTGCACATTGATACAACCTGGAAATTTAAAGAAATGATACTTTTCAGAGATCAAATTGCTAAAGATTATAATTTAGATTTATTAGTACATATTAATGAGGAAGGGGTGCGCAACAAAATAAGCCCGATCTCTCATGGTTCGAAAATACATACAGATATAATGAAAACACAAGCATTGAAGCAGGCACTAGATAAATATCAATTTGATGCAGCATTTGGTGGAGCTAGAAGAGATGAGGAAAAATCTCGTTCAAAAGAAAGAATTTTTTCTTTCCGAGAT
>CABYIF010000003.1 GCA_902518985.1 uncultured Alphaproteobacteria bacterium
GAAAGTAATAATTATATTATTATTTTTCTTACTATTTTTATATTTTTTTCTTAATACAAAATTTTTAAAAATTGCCTCAAGATTGATACTTCCTGAAACAAAAGTTTTATTATCTTCAAATTTTGTTTCAATCAAAAAATCTTTTTTACTTTTTTTATCCATTATAAATACCCAATCAGGATAAGAATATTGAAGTGTATTTTTCATTTTTCTTTGGAACCTTGATGAATACTCACACCAATAGTCTATGATTGCAATAGATATAATCTTATTTTTTTTGGCTATTAGCCTAGCATTATGTTCATACATATTATAGATTCCTGCTGCAGTGATCATTAAATTTGGTTTTATTTTTAGTATTAACTTTTCTAATTTTTTTACTGAAGTGTTTGGTTTTAAGTTATTATTTTTAAAATTTGTTTTATCAATATATTTCTCTGAAGGTCCAGTGAAGCACGGGAATACATCGTGATCTTTAGCAATTTCTTTAATGATTATACCTAGTATTACTCCTCCAGCAGGATCATCGCAAAAAAATATTATTCTTTTTTTTTTATGATATTTGTTTTTTGTTATCATATACTTTCTCAAAAGCATTTACTACATCTTTCATATCTTTTAAGTTTGCGGGTGGTCTAATAAAATCATTTATAAATATTTCATTTTTTTCAATATATTCAGTTATAGGACAAATACCTATTGAGTAATCAATTGACATAGATTGCTTATCATAGCTGAAAGGCCAATGATTTTTTCCAAAAGCGATCTTTTTTTGAAACAGTGGTAATAAATATAATGGCGTACAAAAACCAATACTTATTAAATGACCATGTTTTCTATCTTCTGCAGTCGGTAATTCCTTGGAAACTGCTTCTATAAATTTATCTCTTCCAATACCTAAATCTTCAGATTTAATTTTAAAAGGTTGTACATAGTAAACGTGCTGACAATCTTTTTGAACATTTGCTTTTTCGATTCCAGGTATTTGAGATAGTTTCTCTGATAAAAAATTAGCATTTTCTATTCTATCTTTAAGAAGTTGCGGTAGTTTTTTTAATTGCTCTATTGCCATCACTGCTTGTATTTCTGTAAGTCTGAGATTAAAACCAAAACAATTAGAAATATCAGCTTGTTGTTTACTCTCTAGCACTGCTTCACCATGATTTCTTATTAATCTTAAACGATTTGCAAAATCATCGTTATTTGTTGTAACCATACCTCCTTCTCCTGTATGGATATGCTTGTGAACATTTAAACTAAAAACTGTCATGTCGGCCTTAGAGCCAATTTTTGAATTTTTATAAATAGCTCCTGGTGCTTGAGCAGCATCCTCAATAACAACAAGATTATGTTTTTTTGCTAGTTTTAAAAGACCATCCATATGAGATGGATGTCCAAATATTCCAGTAGTCATTATTGCTTTAGTTCTTGTAGATATTTTCTTTTCGACTTCAATAGGATTTAAACAAAAAGATTTTTCATCTATATCTGCAAAAACTGGTATTCCTTGATAGGCAATTATTGCCGTTGCTGTTGCAGACATAGTATAAGGTGTAACGATAACCTCATCCCCTGGCTCAATACCAGCAGCACCGATAGCCGATACCAAGCCAGAGGTATTTGAATTAAATGATACAGTATATTTACAATTTATAAATTCGGACCAATTATCTTCAAATTTTCTGACATTTTTACCGCCTAAAAATTTATCATTCCAACCACCTAAAAAACCTGAAAGATCTTCTTTTGAATCAATGAAATTTATTATTGCTTTTTTTTCTTCTTCTCCAATAATATAGTGTCCTGGAAAAAGATTCTTTCTTACTGGCTGACCTCCATTAATTGCTAACGTGTTTTTCATATTATAAGTATATCTTATTAACTTTAATCATATTAAATTTTGAAAAAAAATTAAACAACATTTCTAATAATATTGGCATTTACAAGACCTAGTTTTCTATTTTTATTTAGAAATTCCACAATTTCTCTTATATCAAAATATCTATCATTTTGTCCTAAAGATTTGTATATGTTTCTTAGTAATTTTAAATCTTCGTTTGTATCTAATCCTAAAAAATATTTAGATGAGTCATACTTTTTAGGAGCATGGATATGCTTTATTTTAAATGATTTAGGATTTCTCCAAAAATATGAAGATACATGTTCCAAATCTGATTTATCTTTAATTTTATTTTTTATTTCACTCAATTTATTTGTTTTAAAAATTCTTACATCAAAACCAGCAATATACATTGGTTTTTTTACACAGTTAGCTACAAAATCATAATTATTTTTTAGGAATAAACTTATAGCGCTGTCTATTAATTTGTAATCCATAAAAACACTGTCTCCTGTTATTTCTACAATAATATCTATGTCATTTTTTTTAGCAGCTTTTAAGACTCTATATAGAACATTATTTTCGGAACCTCTGAAATATTTAATTTTTTTTTTCTTACAAAGATCTACAAGTAGGTCATCTTTTCTATTAGTTGTTGTAGCAATAATTATTTCATTAATATTTTTAGTTAATTTTAATCTATCTACTGTATGTAAAATAGACGGCTTGTTTCCAATTTTTTTTAATATTTTACCAGGCAGTCTATTAGAATTCATTCTTGCTTCTATGATTGCTCCAATTTTAACCATTTATAAACTCTAACTAATTATAATTTAGATTGATATTCATCTGTTAGCCATTTCATTAAATCTAAACTTGCACATTTTTTGGAACAAAAAGGAGTAAAGGGGTCAATGGCTTTCTTCTTACAAGTCGGACACTTACTATTTTTTTTGAGTTGCAATATATTAGTTTTCTTTTTTTTTTTTATTTCCATCTAAATGTAATTCGACCTTTAGTTAAATCATAAGGCGTCATTTCAACAGTTACTTTATCACCTGCCAGAACTCTAATTCTATTTTTTCTCATTTTACCTGATGAATGAGCAAGGATTTCATGTTCATTCTCTAATTTAACTTTAAACATAGCATTCGGCAAAAGTTCTAAGACAACTCCTTGAAATTCTATTGATCCTTCTTTTGGCATCTATCTCCTTTATTTATTAGAATCTTTATATAATTAACTTTATTTATTTTGTCTAATTTTTACTGATAATTTATGTGCTTCAAGACCCTCAATGTTAGCCATATTTTCTGTGTCTTTTTTTAAGGTGTTATAAGATTTAAAATTCATTTCAACTATAGAATTCCTTTTCATAAAATCTAGAACACCTAATCCTGATGAGAATTTAGCTGAACCAGACGTTGGTAAAACATGGTTTGTTCCTACTATATAATCTCCAAAAGCTTCAGCAGAATATTCACCCAAAAAAATTCCACCAGCGTTACTAATTTTGGGTAAAAGTTTTTTATAAGATTTAACTTGAAGGTGAAGATGTTCTGGCGCAATATGATTAATAATATCTACAGCGTCTTTAAAACTATCAACAATTATAATAAGCCCATTTTTTTTAAGACTTTTATTAATTATTATTTTTTTTGAAATAAATTTTTTAAGATTTTCGATTTCTTTTGTTACTTTTTTTGCAAATTTTATACTATCCGTGATTAGTATTGATTGTGCGTTAATATCATGTTCTGATTGTGCCATTAAATCTGAGGCGACCCATTTGGGGTTATTATTATTGTCTGCAACTACTACAATTTCTGACGGACCGGCAATTAAATCTATACCTACTTTGCCAAAAAGTTGCTTTTTTGCCTCTGCAACATAAGAATTTCCAGGTCCGAATATTTTATTAACTGGCTTAATTGTGTTAGTACCAATTGCAAATGCTGCAATCGCCTGAGCACCTCCTAAAAAATATACTTCGGAAATCTTTAATTCTTTTACTAAGGCTAAAAAATATGGATTTATTTCTTTAGTTGGTGGAGTTATGCATACTATCCTTTTTACGCCAGCAATCTTAGCTGGAACAACGTTCATAATAAGAGATGAAGGATAAAAAGCTTTTCCTCCAGGAATATACAAACCCACTGAGTCAATTGCTTTCCATCTTGTTTTTAAATTTACTTGATTCTTATTTTGGGTAATATTTTTAGGTATTTGTTTCTTATGAAAATCTGTAATATTTTTGATTGCTTTTTTAAAACTACTTAGTATATTTTTATCAACTTTTTCTTTTAAATCTATTGAATTAATATTCAACCTAAAACTACTTTTATCTAATATTATTTTATCAAATTTTTTTGTGTATTTTATAAGAGCTTGATCACCATTTTTTCTAATATTTTTTATAATATTTTTAACATCATTTTCTAACTTGTTGTCAGTTGGATTATTTCTATTTTCTAGGACTTTATTTAAAGTGTTTAAAAAATTATTTTTTTTATAATTTAATATTATCATTACAAAATATTTTCAAATTCAGAAATTATATTTTTAATTGTATTCATTTCTGTTTTATAAGCTGATCTATTAATAATTAACTTAGATTGAATATCCATTATTTTTTCCACTTCTATTAAGCCATTAACTTTAAGTGTTTTTCCTGTTGAAACTAAATCAACTATTCTTCTGCACATGTTTAACGAAGGTGCTAATTCCATAGATCCATTGAGTTTAATAATTTCAACTTGAATACCTTTTTTTGCAAAAAATTTTTTTGTTATACTAGGATATTTTGTAGCAACTCTAATATTACTCCATGTATCAGGATCTTCTTTCTTTAATAAGCTTTTCTGAGCAGCAACAGATATCTTGCAATGACCTATATTTAGATCTAAAGGAGCATAAACTTCAGAGTAATCAAATTCTTTTATAACATCTTCTCCTGCAATTCCAATTTGAGCAGCCCCAAACGCCACAAATGTACAAGCATCAAAAGCTCTGACCTTGATATATTCAATATTTTTCTTTTTTGATTTAAATTTTAATTTTCTGGTATTATTATCAAATAGCATCGGATCTGGAGCAAAGGAAGTTTTTGATAAAATATTTTTACAATCTTTAGTAATTCTTCCTCTAGGAATAGCTATTATTATTTTACTCATAAAAAAAATGGTTAATATATCCTGAATAAAAGAAAGACTAGAAAAAGTTAGCTTTTAACGCGTTTTATTTTTAAACCAAGCTTTCCTATACTTTTTTCGATTTTTTCATAACCTCTATCTAAGTGATATACTCTGTTAATGACAGTTTTTCCCTCACCACACAAAGCAGCGAGTACTAAACTTACGCTAGCTCTTAAATCACTAGCCATAACTTGGGCTCCTTTAAATTTTTGATTGCCTTTTATATAAGCCTTATCTTTTGTTAATCTTATATTTCCTCCCAGTCTTATCAATTCAGGAACATGCATAAAACGATTTTCAAAAACTGTTTCTTTAATTTGTGAATTGCCATTAACTATACTCATTAATGCCATTAATTGTGCTTGTAAATCAGTTGGAAAACCAGGGTATGGGGCTGTTTCAATATTGCAAGATTTAAGTTTTTTACTTGGAGAAACTTTTACAGAATTATTCGATACATTCAATTCACAACCCATCCTTTTAAGAACATCTATCAAAGATTTTATATGATGAGTATTAACATTTTTAACCTCAAATTTGCAATTCAGCATTATGGCTAATATAATATATGTTCCAGCAACAATTCTATCAGATATTATAGTGTGTTTTGCAGTTTTAAGATTATCTACACCTTGGATATAAATTTTTCTAGACCCTAAGCCTTCAATTTTGGCACCCATAGCTATTAAGCAGTTTCCTAAATCTTGTATTTCCGGCTCTCTTGCCGCTTGATCTATAATTGTTTCTCCTTTTGCTAAAACAGAAGCCATAAGAATGTTTTCAGTTGCTCCAACACTAGGAAATGACAATTTTATTTTATTACCAATCAATTTATTTTTTACATTTCCAATAATAAATCCATTTTCTATTTTAAATTTTGCGCCAAGCTTTGATAGTCCGTCTAAATGAATATCAACAGGCCTCGTTCCAATTGCACATCCACCAGGAAGTGAGATTTTTGAATAGCCAAAACGAGAGAGCAAAGGTCCTAAAATTAAAACTGAAGCCCTCATCTTTCTAACAATATCGTAATCAGCTGATATATTTTTTAAGCTTCTATTATTTATAGTTATTGACTTGTTATTGGTGCTTATTTTAGCTCCAAAACCTCTAAGTAATTTTAACATATTATCTATATCATCAACGTTTGGAATATTTCTTAAAATTAAATTTTTATCACTTAATAATGATGAAACAAGAATAGGTAGGGCTGCATTTTTTGAGCCATGTACTTTTATGGATCCCTTTAATTTATTATTTCCAACAATAATTAATTTATCCATTATTTTTTTTTACAATTTTTCTTTTTAGTATATTGGCTTTTAGTTCATTTTCTAATCTTTTTAATCTAGATGATCTTAATATTTTTTTAGTATTTTTCTTATTTTTTAATTTTTTATCTTCTGTCACAATATATTTTTAATTTAGTTATTGAATTTGTATTATTTACTTTTCTTAGAGCATTTTTTAGAGCAATAAAGAACATTTTTCCAATCTCTTACCCATTTTTTACGCCAGAAAAAAGGCAATTTGCATGTAGGGCAAATTTTAGAAGGTAGTTTTTTCTTCAATCTGTTATTCAAATATATAAAAGTATGAATATGCAACAACTATTGCAGGAATTGCACTGTACAATGTTGCTAAAATTGCTGCTTTTGGAGCCAAAGCTATTGCAGGAAATAAAGCGTCTCCATCATTTGAAATCGCATTTCCAATTTCAGCGGAAAGAGGTATGTAGCCATTTAGATAAAATGTTGCTACGACAACTTGTGGGCCACAACCTGGTAAGAAACCAAATAATATTGCGACTAAGGGCACAAATGGAAGCCAAAGATCAAAAAATATTTTTAAGTCAATATTGGTAAAATAAATAAAAATTTCAAAAATTAAAAAACCACTTATTACCCAAGTTGTTACAAAATTTGTTGTATCTACAACCCTTGACACATATCCCCTACTTTTATCTGTAGAACATTGAAAATCGCTTAATGGATTTAAAGACCACATAAAAATTGAGAGAATTGCTCCAGAGGAGCCTACTAATATAAATATATTATTATAAATATTAGATTTAAATTCTATCTGAAAAGCACTAATAATTCCAAAAACAAATCCAGGTATAAATAGTAATATCCAAAAAATATTAAAATTTGAAACAAATGTTTTTTTGAACTTTTCAAATTCAACATTTATTTTTGATTGTGGTAACATAAAATCAACACCGTGAAGCATATCTACACAGTAACCAGAAACTGAACCTACCATAATACCTAAAATAAATATTAGTAAACCTGTTGAAGGTTCAATAGCTAAAATTAAGAAAGCTGCATCTCCCATAGTCGCTGTGAGTACCGCTACAAATGATCCAAAAGAAATCCGGCCTTGGATATATTGTGTTACAACAATTATAGCTCCACCACATCCTGGAATAGCCCCTAGAAAAGCAGCAAGCGGTACATGAATTTTTTGTGTTTTAGATAAAAATAGTTTCACATCAAATTTAGTTAAACTATCTAAACCTATAAAAACAAATAGAGTAAATCCAACAAAAACAGATACTTGTATGTAAGCATCAATCATAGAGTTTCGAATTATATTCCCAAATTCACCACTTTGAAAAGCAAGAGCTAAAATTAGTAATCCAAAAAATGACTTTTTTAAAAGTCTTCCCTCATTAGCAAATATGAGTTTTTTTTGACTATTAATTGCATTAATCAAAGCATTCATAATATGTATATAGCTAAATAATATAGCTATGGCTATATTTCTATTAATTTTTTATCATTTTTGTGATATTTTAATATATGTCTTATAGAAAAGTCAGAAATGCTCATAAAACTGAAAATACTGAGGATTATTTAGAATTAATAGCAGAACTTTTAAATTCCAAAGGAGAGGCGAGAATTGTAGATATAGCAAATATACTTGGAATTGCTCAAGCTACTGCAAATAAAACCATTCGAAGATTGCAAACTCAAGGATATATAAAAAGAGAACCATATAGATCAATTTTTCTTACAGTTAAAGGTCAGAAAATTGCTAGTCTATCAAAAAAAAGACATAACACTGTATTTGAGTTTTTATTAAATTTAGGTATCGATAAAAAAACGGCTGCTGCAGACGCAGAGGGAATAGAACATCATGTAAGTGATAAAACTCTTAAAAAAATGGATAAATTTAATTACTACAAAAAAAAAATTTAAGAATTGGCAAATCAAAAACAATTGGTGTATAAAAAAGAAGGGACACGGCGAAAATATCCCTTCTTTTTTGTTTAAATGGTTTAAATTTACATAAACCTAATAATCTTTTAACCGATTCTTTTAAAAGTAACAAATTTTTTAAAAATAAAAAATTTAATATTTTTCAAGTAAAACTAGTCTTATTTTAATTTTATTTTTAAAGTCGTTGTTTAAAGGCAGATAATTGCAGGGCCTAGAAATATAATTAATTTTAAAATCTAATTTAAGGCTTCTTAATACTTCATCAAAATTTTGTTTATCCCATAAATCTGTACGATGAGAAAATATAAAATGACCTTTTTTTTTCAAATAATTTTTTGTATTTGAAAAAATTTTATCAAAACTTTTGCAATAAGTCATTGCTCCTATCATTGATATTAATTCAAATTTAGTCTCATAATTAAACGTTTTCTCAAAATTAATATTTATTAATTTTTTATAAATATTTTTTTCTTTTGCTATCTTAAGACTTTTTTTAGAAATATCTGATCCATATATTTGGCTATTTCTATAAATTTTTTTAAGCTCAACTCCAAATAATCCAGTTCCACATGCAAGATCAAGAATTCTGTGTGGGTAGTTTTTTAATTTTTTTTTTAAAATTATGATACTTTTTTTTGGTGCAGTATATTTCCATTTATCTAATGTGAAATCGTAATGATTTGACCAGCTATCATAATATTTTTGAGTCTGTTTGATATTTCCAATACCACTTAATAAAGATTTGGCTTTATCCATTATAGAGGGATGGTATTCTATTTCTAAAATTTTTAACTTCATCTAAATTAATCTTTGAATTTAGGATAGCCTGTTTTTTAAACGCTTTATTTACTACTTTGCCCCATGGATTAACTAAAATTGAATGGCCATAAGTTTTACGTTTAGTATGATGAGTGCCACACATATTAGTAGCTACAACAAAAGCTCCATTTTCAATAGCTCTTGCTCTTACTAAAACTTCCCAATGATCTCTTCCCGTTGGTACGGTGAAAGCAGCAGGCATCAAAATAACTTCTGCGCCTTTTTTTGAAAGATCTCTGAATAAATTTGGAAAACGAAGATCATAGCAAATTGTCAAACCTAATTTAATATTTCTAATTTTAGTCAACATAATTTTTTTTCCAGGTTTAAATGACTCAGACTCTTTATGTTTTTCTTTATTATTAATATTTACATCAAACATATGAATTTTATCATAATATGACTTTATTGCTCCTTTATTATCAATCATGAAAGATCTATTGACGAGTCTTTTTTGATTTTTCTTTTTTAATAATAAAGAGCCAATATTTATAAAAATTTTATTTTTTTTTGCGAATTTTTTGCTCATTTCTAATATTGGGCAATATTCTTGATAACTTGCAAACTTAAATAAATGTTTTTTATCATTAGTAATAATATTTGAGCACTCTGGTGTACAAATCAAATCAGGTTTAAATTTTAATGCTTTTTTGAAATAATATTCAAGTTGAAGGCAGTTTTCGAAAGGAGTTGGTTTCGCTTCAAATTGTATTTGTGATATATGCAATTTTTTCATTAAATCATTTTATCATAAAATCTAAATAGTCATTATATTTTAAAATATTTACGATATTTTAGTCTATTATTATTTAAACATAGGTGTATAAGTTTCGATGTGAATAATTTATTAAAAATATGGAAATCAAATAAAGCTGTTATAAATGCTTGGTTGTCAATTCCAAACTCTTTTACAGCTGAAGCTTTTGGTAAAATGGGCTGGGATTCTGTTACAATTGACATGCAACACGGACAAAATGATTATCAATCCAGTATTTCAATGTTACAAGCTTTATCAAATAGTAATTCTGTACCAATGGTTAGAGTGCCTTGGAGTGAGCCAGGTATTATAATGAAAATGCTTGATCTTGGCGTAATGGGCATTATCGCCCCAATGATTAATTCAAAAGAAGATTGTGAAAAATTTGTATCATATTGCTATTACCCTTCAATTGGTCAGAGAAGTTTTGGACCAATGAGAGCTCAATTAATTTATGGCTCAGATTATTTTAGTAAAGCAAATGACAATGTGATGAGTTTCGCTATGATTGAAACAAAACAAGCTGTTGAAAATTTAGATGAAATTTTATCTGTACCAAGCTTGACTGGTATATACATTGGGCCTGCTGATATGAGCTCATCATATGGTTTACCTCCAAAATTTGATGTAAGAGAAGATCCTGTATTTTCAAATATCAAACTTATTTCACAAAAAGCAAAAGAATATGGCAAAATCGCGGGTATTCATAATGGTACAACAAGTTATGCAAAAGAAATGATAAATATAGGATATAAGTTTGTAACTATCTTATCAGATTTTAGAGTTATGAGCTCAAATTCTAAAAAAATAGTTGACGAAATGAAAAATCAAAGTTCGGAAAAATCTCAAACAAGTTCTTATTAATTAATTTCTTTTTTTGAAAAAAGGTATCAAAAACACAATACAAGCTAAGAAAAAAAATATACTCCCAGCCATAGCCCAAAAATTGCCAATACTTGAGACTATGAAGCAAAGTGAAGATATTACAAAAAGTAACCAGCCTATTAAATTTAATAAATTATCATTCATTTTTTAACTTCTCCTGGATTGCAAAAATCTCCAACCATCTATCCTCTTTTATTTTCAAATCTTTAGAAAGAGTTTCCATTTTTTTTGTTATTTCTAAATATCTATTATGATTTTCTAAATATATATTTGATTCTTTCAATTCATTAGTCATAGTATTTAGGTCTTCCTCAATTAAACTTATTTCCCTTGGAAGATTCTCTAATTCATATTTATATTTGAAAGACAATTTTGCAGGTTTTTTTGAAATATTATTAGAGTTTTTATTTTTTTTCTTATTTTTATTTAAATTTGTTTTTATCTGTGATTTTAGAAAATCACTATAACCTCCTAAAAATAAAGATACATTGCCATGAGTATCAAAATGAAGAATTTTGTTGACCGTTTGATCTAAAAAATCTCTGTCATGTGAAACTATTAGTAAAGTACCTTTGTAGTTTGATAACATTTCTGTAAGCAAATCTAAAGTTTCCAAATCAAGATCATTGGTAGGTTCGTCTAATATTAAACCTGTTTTGGGATTAGCTAATACTTTAGCAAGAAGGAGCCTGTTTTGTTCACCTCCAGACAATGTTTGAATTGTATGATTAACATTTTTAGGATCAAATTGAAAATCTTTCACATAACTGCACACATGTCTATCTCTACCTTGAACTTTTAAATAATCACCGCCAGAAGGTACTAAAATATCTTTTACTGATTTTCTTCCATTCAAATCATTTCGCATTTGGTCAAAATATGAAAACTCTAAGTTTTTTTTTAATTTTAATTTTCCACTTGTGATTTTAACTTCATTCAATAAAGTTTTTAAAAAAGTAGATTTCCCTGTTCCATTTTTACCAAGTAATCCTATTCGATCATTTTTTGCTATTTTAATAGAGAGTTTTTCAAATACATTATTTTTTTGGTTAGAGTATCTTACTGAAACATCAATGTATTCTGCAATAAACTTTGAATGATCAATTGATTTTTTTGCAACTTGAGGTTTTAAAGATTTGATAGCACTTCTATAGGAAGCCTCATCTTTTTCTAATTGTATTTTTAATTCTTTAGCTCTTCTTAATCTTTTTTCATTTCTTTTAACTCTTGCTTTAACACCTTTATTTGCCCAATCTAGTTCAATATTTACAAATTGTTTTCTATTTCTTAATTCTCTATATTCTTGATCTAGAAGCTCCTCCGACCATTTATCAAAATTTTTGAAACCACTTGGACTTACTCTTAACTTTCCTCTATCTAGCCAGAAAACTTTATTTGTAAAATTACTTAAAAAAGTTCTATCATGACTTACACATAAGATTGTTTTGTTTAGATCTCTCAGATAATTTTCTAACCATTGAATACATTCTAAGTCTAAATGATTTGTTGGTTCATCTAAGAGAAGTACGTCAAACTCCTTTAGTAAAGATCTGATTAAATACACTTTTCTTATCTGACCACCTGATAGACTATTAATATCTGAAAGTTTATTTAAACTTAATCTTTCACAAAAAATATCTATGTAATGTTTATTTTTTTCATTTATTAAATCTTTGAAACTTTCTAATATTGTAGAGTTGTTAATTTTCTCAAATTTTTGATTAAAATAACTGACTTTTAAATTAGGAAAATTCCAGATAATCCCATTATCTACATCTTGTTCACCTTTAATAGTTTTCATTAGAGTGCTTTTGCCTACTCCATTTTTACCAACTAAGGCAATCATATCCTTTTTGTGAAGGTTTAGGTCTAGATTTTGAAAAATAGTTTTTTTTCCAAATTTTATCTCTACATCTCTTAGAGAAAAAATAAGGTCACTAGGCACTAATTATAATATTTGTAATAAATAACAATTAGATCAAGAAAAGCAAAAAAGGCTATAATTATTGCAATTCTTGTTATAGACCACTGGCCCTTAGGAAAAATTAAATTAAAATATTTCATAACTCTTAAATAATATTAAAAATTTGAGTTTCAATACATTTTCTAAAGGAGTGCAATTCAAATCCTCTATGTAGTTATCTACTATAGATATAAAAGCCTATTGCAAATAATGCAGTTAAAACAATATTTATATAAGCAGTAGATCCTGCCACAGCACCAGTAATAATGTGAAATAAAATTATTATTGTAAATAGCAAGCCGCCAATTGCAAATAACACCCCAATTGATTTTAGATTTTCTGCAGCAATATCTGGAAATCTCCAACTCCAAATGCCATTAACTATAAATACTACTCCAAGAAACTGACCAATAGTAATTAAATCGGCTGTTGGCGTCCAACCAGCTTGTTGTATAAATACTGAAGTTAAGAACAAGCTTCCTAATCCATTTAATAAAAGAACTACAGCCTGAGCTTTAAAAATTATTCTTAGATTCATATGTTTTTCTCCTTAGTACCATTTATTTAAATTTTTAGATTCTTACAAAAACTTATTGAAGTAATAATTATTGAGATTTAATCCACTTAATACAATCTTCCAGTCTATCATCACCCCAAAAAACCTCATCCTTGTATACAAATGTAGGACTACCAAATACACCTAATTTGTATGCAATATCTGTATTTTGTAAATATTGACTCTTGATATCTTCTGAATTTGCATTTTTTAAAGTTTCATCTTTGTTTAATTTAAGTTCATTAAGTATTTCTGATATATTGGGTTCAGTTGCAGGTTCTTTACCTTGTTGAAACCATCTTTTATAGGTGATGATTACATAATCCACGCCCCAACCTTCGTTCATACCTAATATTGCAATCTGATTAGCTAAATCAAATTCCTTTAAAGGATAAGGTGCTGGGACTTTTGCTTCAAAACCATAAAATTTTGCTCTTCTCTCAATATCTCTCCACATATAATCTGATTTAACTTTTTTAGATGGAGGCGTAAAAGGTATATTATCCATATCCATCATTATTTTTCTAACACTAAATGGTTTCCAATTAATTGATAAATTTTCTTTTTTTGCTACTCCAGCAATTCTATTTACAGTTAGATATGTGTATGTGCTTCCTATGGAAAACCAAAAATCTATTTTAGTCATAGTAATTGAGTATAACTAATTTTAATATACTAGCAATAATTTAATGAAGACCAATTTTAATAAAGAAATTTTTACATGTTTTGGTGGTGCATTTTTAATAATGTTTATGATAGGTATATATTTTGTCTATCTGCCATGGAATATGGAAAGGTTAAATATATCAGAAACTCAACTAGGTATTTCAATTTGTGCTTTTGGTTTTGCAAATATTTTTGCAAATCAATTTGGTGCAAGAATAATTGTTCCTAAAATTGGCACTTCAAACACAATAATTTTAGGAACTTTAATTTTCTCTTACTTGCCTATGATAATTGCTAGTGTCCCAAATTATTTTTATTTTACATTATTTTTTATCCCAATAGGAATAGGTGCTGGATTGATTTTTCCTGTTTTGAATTCACAAATGGCAATAATTGAACAAAAAACAAAAAAAATACTTATTCCTTTTACACAAGCTTGTTTCTCTGCAGGTTCATTATGTGGCGCATTAAGTGCTGCTTTTTTTATAAAATTAATTCCAGACCCTCGAATCACTTTCTTTTTAGTTGGAACTTTATTTTTAGTTTACTCAGTTTGCTTTTACTTTTTTGGTCTTAATAAAAAATATGAATATAATGAAGAAGTTGAAAGTTTTAAATTACCTAAAAATAATATTTTAATCTATGGATTTTTACTTATGATGAACTTTGCAACATTAGGAATTATTATTGATTGGTCTCCTGTTTGGTTAACCAAAGATTTGGGAGCACCTTTATTTCTTGGTGGATTAATAATTATTTTTTTTAATGGAGGTGAAATATTTGCAAGAGTAGCGGCAAGTAAATTAATAAATAGATTTGGCGATATTGTGGTTGGAAGTTATTTCAGCATAATATCTTGTACAGTTTTATTTATATCTATTTTGACTACAAATTTGTATATAATTCTATTTGGAATTATAATTTTTGGTTTTGGTACGGCAAATTTTGTGGCTATAGTTTTAAGACAAGCAATAAGTGAAACAAAAGAGTCAGTTAGTCTTACAGTATCGAACTTATTAACTTTAGGTTTTGCAGGATTTATTTTTGGCCCTGCAATTGTTGGATATTTAGCTGAATTAATTAGTTTAACATTTAATATGTATTTACTATCAGTAATTTGGGCTTTCAATGGTTTAGCTCTTTTGTACTTGATAAATAAAAATAAATTACAGTAACTTTATTAATAATATTATATTATCTATATTCGCAGTCACTCATGGTAGAGAAAATTATTAGTAGAGGTAAGATCGAAGCTTGATCTTATTTTAATTATCATTGTCATAAATTAATATTCTATAAACACTCAACTAGATAAAGTTTTTCTGAAACAACATCGTCAGGAACTTTATATTTTCTTTTATCATGATCCCTTTCTGTTCTAAATCTTCTGTATTGCTGACTGAAAACTTTAACCCTGCCTTTCATTTTTAAAATTTTTAGAATTATTTTTGAGTCAATTATGCCTTCATTATTATAACTTAATAAAATATATTTACATTTTGCATTTTGAATTAAATCTTTAAAAGTTTCAACACATGCATCTTTTTTGGAATATAGTGAAGTTTGTTTTTCATAGGGTCTCAAGCCTGTTTTTCCCTTTAATTCTAATTTATCCCAACAAGCCAAGGTTTCTAAAACATGAAAATTAGGTGCATATTGTCTACTATTATATGGTGGGTCGATATAAAGGATATCACCTTTTATTTTCCTAATTAATTTATTTGAGTCTTCATTAAATACTTTATTATTTAATTTATTATCTAAAATTAAAGGAACATTAAAAACAATTTTTTTTAAAGCCATACTTCTCCAAATTTTAAGATAAGCACCATAGGTACCTGCGATGTTGGCTACAAAATCAGATGCTTCAATAATAATGCATATTAGAAAATAATGTTCATTTTCATTTATCCATTTTTTTTTAAACCACTGTCCAATCAAATCTCTAGCCTCATCTATAATCATAGCATTTTTATTTGAAAAATATTGTCGCTTAAATTTACCTGAAGGAGCAAAATTATTAAAAAAATAACCCTTTTTCCCTTTCAATGTATTTAAAAAATTTAAAACATTTTTTAAATTGTCATCATTGCTCGAAAATAATTCTTCATTTTGTAAAGAAATTTTCTTTTCCTTATTGATTAATATTTCAAATTTTGGGATTTTATTGTTTTTAATAAATACTTGTTGGTAAATAAAAGAGTAAGTCATAAAATCATTACTTATAATTTTATATTTTTTATTTTTGAAATATTGTGCGACCGATGTAGTGCCTGAAAAAATATCTATAAATGTTCCTTTTTTAGGTAGTTGGTTTTTTTCAATAACATCATTAATAAATGGCAATAATCGTGTTTTATTTCCTATATATTTCATGAAAAAATTTTATCAAAAGTTTCTTTAATAACTTCTTTAATATTATTAGGATATATTAATTTAAAATCAACTTTTTCCTCTGATCTGAATACTAATATACAAATCAAATTTTCTGAAAATTGCGATAGATTTAAATATCTTTTTATTAGATTTACCTCATTATCAATATTGTTTTGTTGTAATCCACATATATATCCATAGATCGGATTAATTTTTATTTTTAAAATAGTGTTAATATAATCAGTTTGTTCTCTAAAAACCTCATCTGTTTTATCTATCTGATTTATTAAACTTTGAAAATTTGGCTTAGCTTCTGCAAGAAAAAAATTATTTAAATTATTTTCATCTTGTAAAATTAAGTCTAACCTTCTCATATTTTTACTAAAAGACATCTCAATTGGTTCTTGACTAGTATTTTCTCTTAAAATTAATTTACTCCACTCACCAGAAGGTGGATTAATTGTATTTAAAAACCATCCTGAATTTAATTTACAAATTTTAAAGTAAGTTGATATTAAAACACTCTCTTCAGAAAAATTATTTGGTTTTTTATTAATAAAATTTTGTATAGAATTCATAAATCAAATATTTTATCATCAATTATTAAACAATCATGATAGGATTTTATCGCCTTGAACAAAGAATTATCAGTAGTAATACCTTTTGGAGGAGATTTTATATAAATATAAATTAAAATATTTTGTTGTTTGTCTCCTCTTTCATTATAAGCAAAAAATTCTGAGAAATGGCAAATTTCTCCTGTTCCCGGATCTTTTTTTTGTGTTTTAAATTTTGTTTGCCCATTTATTACTTTCCATTGATATGCTAAAGTTGGTATTATTAATGTAGGCAGATTAATATTTAATTTTTTTTCAAGTTCTTGTTTAGTAATTTCAGTATAAGCTGATATAAAGTCTATTAACTTTGTTGTTTGCAGTATAATCCCAGGTCTACATGTGTTTTTTTGGTAAGATAAACTTTTTATTTCGCCTTCTCTCATTAGTATTTTAAACAACCAGTTTTTTGAATTAGGGGGACCATTTTCTCCTGATAAAAATCCATTTTTCCAAAAAGGAAAACTATCATAATTCCAATTAGTAATTTTTAATATTTCGTCTATGGTATCTTCTTCTGAATTCAAATATTCTACAAATTTATTAAAAAAAATATTTAATCTTTTTGTAAATGTAGAATAAATGGGTTCAATTTTTAATTTATTTATTAATTTTATATTTTTAGTATTAGTATTATTTAAATAAGAAATTGTAGAATTAAAAATATTTTTTTCTAATTGCTGTTTATATTTATTGTTATTAAAAAATTTTTTTATCAAAATAGCAGATATATAATTAAAAAAATTAAATTCACATTTAGAGTCAATGTTAAATTGTAATTCTTTATCAGAAGAAATATTTGGTTGAATAAAAAGTAATGAAGGAACTTTGTATCTAATTGATAAGACAAAGTGCATTATAACAGAAATTGGCATTAAATATCTTGCCTGTCCTCTTTTTTTATCTAAAACTCTCTCTCTTTCATTTAATTTAGAGTCATCATAATGAGTGCCTGGACATTTAAATAAAAATGGAATTTTGTTTTTTGCAGCTACAATAACTCTACCTTTTCTTTGTAACTCAGAGTTGCCAAGGGGGATAGTATCGGTTGTTTCACCGGCAAGAATTACAGATTTTAAAGTATAATCAAATATTACAAAATCTGGTTTATCTATGTCTCCAATTAATTTTTCTATTTGAACTGTTAATGACCAATCATTATATCTTCCACATATTTTAACGGCAATATAATGAGATGTATTTATAACCTTAAAAATATAGAGGGGTGTTTCTAGATTTTCATGCAAACCTATAAAGTTTAAATTTTCAGAATGATCTACAATTCCATCCAGTAATTTCACACCTTCCCAGATTGAGTCACCATAGATTTCATAAAGATAAGGATTATATTTTATAATTTCATTTGAAGTTAATATTTTATTTTTAGTCTTCATCAATTTCTTTTTTAAATATAAGGACATTTTGATGAATCATTGAGGGAACAAAAGAATATGGGTAGCCGTATACATGTAGAGATTTACTCTGATCAAACCAAATTAAATTAGCCTTTAAATTAAAACCTTCAATAGTTGATATGCTATTTGCTAAATCTGCAGATAAAATATGGTAATGTTTATCTCTATATATATCGCCAATAAAAACTCCCATATATTTTTTATTTTTGAGTTTTTTAAAACATTTTTGAAATATTTCTTTCATATCTAAAAGCCAATCTTCTTTACTTAAAGAATTTGACTTATTAAATTTAGAAAGTTTTGAGATAGTAGCTTTTTTACTTCTTGTTTTTTTTAACTGATCAACATTCCAGTATGGGACATCAGTGAGTATAAAATCAATGCTATTATTTTTAATATTTTTTTCTAAAACTTCTTTAGCATTACCATGATAAGTTTGCTCAGCCTTTATTTTTTCTAATTTACATACTTTTTTATATATATTTATCCATTTATTATTTAATTCTATACCTACCGCTTTTCTATTGCATAAAGATGCGCCTATTAATGTTCCACCAACTCCCATAAGCGGATCTAAAACTAAATTATTTTTTTTGGTAAAAATTTTTATTAAATCTAAACACAAATCAGGTGGTTTTTGCCCACCATGCTCTGATCGTAATTTATGCTGTAAATTAACTGGATATGCTTTACTGATTACAGATTTTGTAGAAAATTTCCATTCAGATCCAGTAAGTTCATTTACTTTATTATTATCTGCAACTTTTGATTTTGAGTCTAATTTCTTTTTAGTTAGTTTTTTTTTATAATTAAATAATTGTTTTTGCATAAATATTTAGAGAAGTGTTATTTATATTCATTTTTATTTATACCATCATTCCAATAAAGGTTAAAAGGGTTATTCGGATTGAGTGAGATCCTACTCTATGATAATAACAATTTTAAGCTGATATAGTATAATGGTTATTACAGGCCGTTGGTAACGGTCAGACCCAAGTTCGATTCTCGGTATCAGCACCATTTTTTAATGAAATACATAATTATATTACTAATTACCTTAATAAGCATACAAATAATGGCAAAACAAATATCAGAATTCTATTGGAAAAAGAGACTGCTTATAGTCTCTTATGAAAAAGAAGATGATCAAATATTTATAATAACTAAAAAATTTATATCTGAAAAAAAATGTGAAATTGATGATAGAAATTTAGAAATAATTTTTTATGAAAATTTTGAAAATAAAGATTATTTTAAACCAGAATTTATTAACAATAAATATGGTATATGGTTAATTGGTTATGATGGAAAGATTAAAGATTATAGCTTAGATGGTAAAATTTTTTTAAAATTATTTGATTTAATAGACTCAATGCCAATTAGAAAAGATGAGATGAATAACGATAAATGTTAAATTTTATTTTTTGATTTAAATTCCAATCTTCTTTTATGTAATATAGGTTCTGTATAACCAGATGGTTGATTAATTCCATCAAAAACAAGGTCTTTTGCTGCTTGGAAAGCAATCGTATTGTAGCTTGGTGACATTGGTATGTAATTTTTATCACCTAAATTTTGTTTATCAACAACTACAGCCATTTTTTTTAAAGCATTCAATGCCTGATCTTTAGTTATGAGACCACTTGTTATCCAATTAACAATTGCTTGTGAGGATATACGGCAAGTAGCTCTATCTTCCATTAATCCAATATTATTAATATCTGGAACTTTTGAGCAACCTATTCCCTGGTCAATCCATCTAACGACATATCCTAGAATTCCTTGGGCATTATTTTCTATTTCTTTAGTGATTTCTTCTTCAGACAAATTTCTTTTATTTAATAAAGGCAATGTTAATAAATCATCCATTGTGCCTCTTTTACCCATCGCTTCAATTTTATCTTGAATATTAAAAACATTAACATAATGATAATGCATTGCATGCAATGTTGCTGCAGTTGGACTGGGAACCCATGAACAATTTGCCCCGGCTTTAGGATGTGAAATTTTTTGTTGTACCATTTCTAACATTAAATCTGGCATAGCCCACATTCCTTTACCAATTTGTGCTTTTCCTTTTAAACCACACTCTAATCCAATATCTACATTTCTATCTTCATATGATTTTATCCACGGTGCATTTTTCATCTCTAACTTTGTGATAAATGCACCAGCTAACATCGATGTATGTATTTCATCACCTGTTCTATCTAAAAATCCTGTATTAATAAAAGCGATTCTAGATTTTGCTGCTCTTATACACTCTTTTAAATTTATACTTGTTCTTCTTTCCTCATCCATTATTCCAATTTTAATTGTATTGATAGGAAGTTCTAACAATTTCTCTATTGACTCAAAAAGCTTTACAGTGAATCCAACCTCTTCTGGTCCATGCATTTTAGGTTTGACGATATAAATAGAATTATGAATAGAATTTTTATTTGATGATTTTTTTAAATCATGAATAGCTATCAAAGACGTTATTACACCATCCATGATACCTTCTCCAATTTCAGCATGATCTTGGTTTAAAATTATTTGTGTTGTCATTAAATGACCAACATTTCTAACTAACATCAAAGATCTGCCTTTGAGTATTTTTTTTCTTCCATCAAGGGTTTGAATATGAATATCTTGATTTAAAACTCTATGTATTGTTTTATTATTTCTTTTAAAAGTTGATTTCAAATCACCTTTCATTAAACCTAGCCAATTCTTGTATGCTAAAATTTTATCATTCTCATCAACTGTCGCAACGCTATCTTCACAGTCCAAAATTGAAGAAATAGCAGCTTCAAAGATTATATCTGATATTCCAGCAGCATCTAATTTTCCAATTTCATGATTTTTATCTATTATAATTCTGCAATGAAGATTGTTTACAATTAAAACTAATTCACTTAACTTCTTATTTTTATGTAGACGTATGCCTACAATTTGACTTTCATTTAGAAGCTTAGTTGATTTATTTGTTTTAAGATTAAAAGATATTTTATTATTACTTAAATCTATACTAGTTATGTTAAGCCATGACGACTCATATAAAGGTGCTATTTTATCTAGATGTTTTCTGGCATATTCCACAACCCTCTCTCCTCTTCTAGGGTCGTACTCTTTGGTGCTTGGTGGGCTGCCTAGAACATTTGTTCCATATATAGCATCATAAAAACTTCCCCATCTAGAATTAATTGCATTTATTGCATATCTTGCATTTGTTATTGGAACAACTAATTGAGGTCCACAAATGTTTGCTATTTCGGGATCAACATTTTTAGTATCAATTTTAAAATCATCGCCCTCCTCAATTAAATAACCAATTTTAATAAGGAAATTTTTATATTCTGAATTTATGATTTTTTTTCCTTTGTTTTCTTCATGCCAAATATTAATTTTAGATTGTAATTCTGATCTCTTTTTTAATAGATTTTTGTTGATAGGATCTAATTCAACAACAATATTTGAAAAACCTTTCCAAAATTTATCTTCATTTATATCTGTGCCAGGTAAAATTTTTTGATTTACAAAATTATAAAAATTTTCTTTTATAATTAAATTATTTTTTTTTATAGACATCTTAAAATAATTAGATCTTTACATTAATATTAAAAATATTAAATTTTTATTTATTATATTTTTTAAACTTAGGTATACGAGAGTCTAAATTATAATAATCAAGTTTATTTTTAGTAAATATATTTGATTGAGTTTTCAATTTTGTTGGATTGTCAAACATCCCTGCTGAGATACTTATAGTATCACTTTTCTTAATCTTATAAAATATACTAGCTCCACACTTAGTACAGAAACCTCTTTTGGCAAATGTTGATGAATTATACCATTTTAAAGTACGTTTACTAATGTATGAAATATTCTTTTCAGGACTATTAGTATAAGTAGCGAAATTACCATGAGTTTTCATACATTGAGAACAATGACAATTAAGTACATGTCTAAGTTTTCCAACAATTTTAATTTTAATACCTCCACAAAGACATTTAGCAGTTTTTGAGGAAGATCTTTTTTTCATATTACAGTTTATTATAACTTTTAAAAATTAATATACCCGTAAAAAGTGCAATGATCGTAAAGAAATATGCATTTGTTGTAATAATTTCAATATTTGTTTCTCCAGGACTTTCAGTAATAACATACCTCCAAAAGTTGACAGAACAAGCTATTTGAAAAACAAAAATTGATAGAAAAATTGGCAATTGTTTATCAATATTTCTAAATAAGATAATTATTAAACCAATAACAAAGGTTAGAAATATTATTCCTAATATTTCAGATAAACCTGCTATAGCATGGTTAAAAAAACCAAGATTTGCTAATGCAAATTCATCTGTAAAAACCAGGAGTTGAATTGAATAATAACTAAAAAAAAATATATTCATAATGATAATTAATATATCTATTTTTTTATTCATTTTTATATATGGTAACATTAATTAATCGTTCATAATATGAAAATAACTCTATATTATTTTAAAATACCATTCTGGAGAGCAGAAGTTACCCGACTTTCTCTATACATAGGAGATATTCCTTTTGAAGATTATAGAATCCAAGGTGACGACTATGATAAGTTTAAGAAAACAGGAGAATTGCCTAATAAGAAAATAGCTCCTTTTAAACAGTTACCAGTTTTAGATGTTGATGGAAAAATTTTTGCTCAAACTGGAGCCATTGCGAGATTTTGTGGTAAACTTTCAGGACTGTATCCTAAAAACGATGACTATAAGGCTGCTTTGATTGATCAAATTATTGAAGGAGCTCAAGATATCAATTATCTTGTAACATTATCTGGTAGAGATAAGGATACTGAAAGAAAAAAAATTGCAAGAGATATACTTGCTACGAAGCATCTTCCTAAGTGGTTCCAATTTTTGGAAAATCTCTTAAAACAAAATACTAAATCAATCTATTTTGTAGATCATGATTTAACTATAGCTGACCTAGCTATATGGAGGTTACTTGGTTGGTTAAAATCTGGAATGCTAGATGGAGTTCCAACAACTATACTAGATAACTATGGGAGTTTAAATAAACTCAGAGAAGAAATTAATAAAAATCCAAAAGTTATAAAATGGATGGATCAAGTATACGGAAAAACTATTTAATTATATGACGGCTTTAAGTGTAAATATTAATAAATTTGCTTTAGTTAGAAACGCCAGAGGTGCTAATATGCCAGATATTGTAGATATTAGTGCAAGGTGTCTTCAATATGGGGCGGACGGAATAACTGTGCATCCAAGACCAGATGAAAGACATGTTAAATTTTCTGATTTGCTACCTTTACAAAAAATAGTTTCAAAATATGAAAATAAAGAATTTAATGTTGAAGGATATCCCTCTGAAAACTTTATTGAAAAAGTCATAAATGCAAAACCTAGTCAAGTAACATTAGTTCCCGATCCACCAGGCGCATTAACATCATCTTTTGGATGGGATTGTGAAAAGAATAAAAGTTTATTGACTGAAGTTGTTAAAGAATTTCATAATAATGAAATAAGAGTTTCATTATTTGTCAATCCTTCTAAAGAAACATTAGAAAATTTAGATATTATTGCAACAGATAGAATTGAACTTTATACCTACAATTACGCACATAATTATTCAAAAAATAAATCTGAAGCAATTAAATCCTATGTTGAGGTATCTCAATTTATAAAAAGTAAATTTCCAAAAATAGGATTTAACGCTGGACATGACCTAAACTTAGAAAATTTGGATTATTTTTTAACATCAATTACAAATATTAAAGAGGTATCAATTGGACATGCATTAATTTGTGATACTTTTAATTTTGGATTAGAAAAAACGATTAAAAAATATTTAGAAATTTCATCAAAGTTATGACTTTAATTTTTTGGCTTCAATTTGCTGCGGTATGTATCGCTGGAGCTATGTCACCGGGTCCCAGTTTAGCTTTGATAATTAGAAATAGTACTAAATTTAATAGGCTTGGAGGAATTATGAGTGCTGTGGGCCATGGATTAGGCATGGGAGTGTATGCAATTTTTGCTGTTACTGGCTTAAGTATAATTATTTTAACTAATATGTATATTTTTAAATCAATACAGATAATTGGTATTATATTTCTATTTTTCTATGGTATTTTATTTATTTTACAAAAAAATGATAAAATAAATATTGATGATAATCAGAATAAACTAAATTCTTTTTTACAAGGATTCTCAATATCTATACTAAATCCAAAAATTTTAATTTGGTTTTCTGCAGTTTTTTCTCAATTTGTTAAAAGTGAATCTACTATTTTAACAAATTCAATATTAGTTATAACTGCTTCTGCAATTGATTGTATTTGGTATATTTTAGTGGCATTAATTGTAACTAGCTATGGTTTAAAAGATTTTTTTCAAAAAAAAATAAATGCAATTCAAAAAATTTCTGGAACAGTTCTTGTTATAATTTCAATTTTGCTAATAATTGATTTCTTCTAATACTCTTAAAATATTTTTTCCCATTACTTTTTCTATTTCTTCCTGATTATATCCTCTACTTTCTAATCTTTCAGCAATCTTAAAATGATCGCCACAATCTTTCCATCCGTTAGGCAGACAATCAAGTCCGTCATAATCACTTCCAACTCCCACATAATCAATACCAATAAGCTTTATTATATATTCAACATGATTAATAAATATATCTATATCAGGACATACGTCGGATAATTTTTTTTGGAAAAAATGTTGCTTAGCTAACCATTGAGATGATTTTTTAGGATGCTGTATTTCTATTGATTTTATCTTTTCTTTGTACTGATTTCTTACTTTTGACTCTCTTTCTTTAAATGTTGGATCAATAAAAAAAGGATATGGATTTATACCTATAAGACCTTTTTTATTTTTAATAGCTATTATTTGATCATCATCTAAATTTCTAAAATGTGGACAAATTTTATGAACACTTGAATGAGATGCAATAAATGGCTTTTGGGAAATATTTTCTATATCCCAGAAACTTTTTTTTCCAATATGAGAAACATCAATTAATACTTTATTTTCTTGGCATATATTTATAACTTCTTTTCCAAATTCATTTAATCCAATAGTTTTAATTTTATTCTTATTATATTCTTCATCAAAGTTTGATGATACCCAATCAAGTGAATGATTCCATGTTGGCCCTAAGTAAAAGAGCCCTCTGTCAATAAAATGATATAAATTTTCTATTTTGTTTTCTATTGCCTCACCACCTTCCATTGAAATGGGCAAAAGAAGTCTATCATTGTTAATGCCTTCTAATATCTCTTGAAGATTTCTAGGAATTACAACATCTTCTGCGTTTGCTAATTTTTTAAGCTCATCAAACATCCTATTTGCTTTATTGAAGAAATTAGGTTCTGCTGATTTACTTGATACCCAAATTATTAATATTTGAAGATTGATACAAGACTTCCGAAGCCTAGGTATATCAGTGTGGCCATGAGATGTTTGTTTAGTAACATCCTCACCTTCAATTATTCTTTGCACAAGATCATTATGCAAATCAGCAACAAACATTTAATTAATCAATAATTTCCATTTTAATAATTTTATCAGGATCAGAAGGTGGCTCTCCTCTTGAGATTTTATCTACAAAGTCCATTCCCTCTATAACTTGACCCCACACACTATATTGTCCATCTAAAAAAGAACAGTCATTAAAACAAATGAAAAATTGACTATTTGCACTGTTTGGATCTTGAGCTCTTGCCATTGATACGGCTCCACGACCGTGATTAACATCTGAAAATTCTGCTTGTATATTTGGTAAAGAAGATCCACCTGTGCCAGCTCTAGACATATTAAATGCATCATTTGAAGAATTACCAAACTCCACATCTCCAGTTTGAGCCATAAAACCATCAATTACTCTATGAAAAACAACGCCGTCATATTGTCCTTCACTGATTAATTTTTTGATTTGTTCTACATGTTTTGGAGCTACATCAGGTCTTGTTTGTATTTTAACTATTCCGTCTTTTAACGTAATTTGAATAGTATTACCCTTAACACTTGCTTCTTCTTTATTGCTATCAACCATTATATTCCTCTCAATAAATAATAATCCAAATATTAATATAAATAAGGTCAAAAATAAAAATTTATTTGAATTAAACATATTTGTTTTCTTTACCTTAGCTAAATTTGTTTTATATATACACTAATGCACATGTTTGAAGAAAATATCAAGCAATTAGGTATAGAGATTCCTGATATGCCCACTCCCCTTGCAAATTATGTGCCATTTAAACTTTCTGATAATATTGTCTATATTTCTGGGCAGGGCCCTGTAAAAAACGGTGAATTAGCTTATAAAGGTAAAGTTGGTGATGACATTACATTAGAAGATGGGATTAAAGCAGCTGAACTTTGCTGTATCAACATTATTGCTGCTCTCAAAAAAAGTATTAATGGTGATTGGAATAGATTAGACAATTTTTTAAAACTTGGAGGCTTTGTAAACTGTAATAATAATTTTTACGAACAACCAAAAATAATTAATGGAGCATCAGATTTATTGGTAAGTATATTTGGTGAACAAGGGAGACACGCAAGATTTGCAGTTGGCTCAAATGCCCTACCAATGAATATATCAGTTGAGATAGACGCTATAGTAAAAATAAAATAATTATTTTATGAGTGAATTTTTTTTTTGCTCTTCTTTAGATTTAATCGATAAAAATAATTGGAACGATTGTATAGGGAATGATCATCCCTTCCTACAATATGAGTTTTTAAGTGCCTTAGAAAAAAGTGGAAGTGCAACAACTAAAACAGGCTGGCAACCATACCACTATATTGAAAAAGAAAATGAAGAAATAATTGGAATATGTCCTCTATATATAAAGAGTCATTCATTTGGAGAATATATTTTTGATCACTCATGGGCTGATGCTTATCACAGATATGGGTTAAATTATTATCCAAAATTACAATCTGCAATTCCATTTACCCCTGTGACTGGGGAAAGAATTATCATAAATAAAAAAATAAAAAATATTAAACAAAAAGAAAATGAAATAATTAGAAATATAATTTCTGAAGCAAAGAAAATAAATGTCTCTTCTTTACATTTTAATTTTATAAAAAATACATCTCAATGGAAAAATAATAGAGAAATAATGCTTAGATCTGGGATTCAATATCATTGGAAAAATAATGATTATAATAATTTTGATGAATTTCTCGAGAGTTTGTCATCAAGAAAAAGAAAAATTATTAAAAGAGAACGTCTTTGTATAAGTGATAATGATTTAAAAGTAAAATTATTAAATGGTGACTCAATTAAAGAGGAACACATTCAATTTTTTTATGATTGTTATTTAGATACCACAGGAAGAAAATGGGGCTCTACTTATTTATCTAAAGAATTCTTCTATGATTTACTTCTAAATTTTAAAGATAAAATTCTATTAGTAATGGCATTTCATGAAAATAATAAAATAGCCTCAGCGATTAATTTTTTAAGTAAGTCACATTTATACGGTAGATTATGGGGGGCCAAATATGAAATTCCATTTTTACATTTTGAACTATGTTATTACCAGGCAATTGATTATGCGATTAATAATAATATAAAAATTGTTGAAGCTGGTGCTCAAGGAGAGCATAAATTACAAAGAGGATATGTGCCAGCAAAGACATGGAGCGCGCACTGGATTAAAGATAAAGAATTTAGTAATGCAATAGAAAATTTTTTAAATAAGGAAGTACAGTTAATTGATAATGAAAAAGAGAGGCTTGATAACTTATCTCCCTATAAACTAAGCTAACTCTTTTTTTTCTTCCTGTTTATTAGAAAAATTAAATGAGATTTTTTTATTTTTAAGAGAAATCTCAACATGGCCACCTTTAGATAACTTTCCAAAAATTAATTCTTCAGCCATAGGTTTTTTTACTTTTTCCTGAATTACTCTTCCTAATTCTCTTGCTCCGTAAACTTCATCATATCCCTCATCAGCAAGATATTCTTTAGCATCTTTATCTATTGATAAAGAAACACCCTTATCTTCAAGCTGTGCTTCTATCTCGATTATAAATTTATCAACAATTGATAAGACAATTTTTTTCGATAAATGAT
This sequence comes from uncultured Alphaproteobacteria bacterium, assembly GCA_902518985.1. GTDB lineage: Bacteria > Pseudomonadota > Alphaproteobacteria > HIMB59 > CACPNW01. Next base: position 28,402 of record CABYIF010000003.1, read on the forward strand.
TGAAGTGTATTATTGAGTCAATTCTATTTCTAAATTCAGGAGAGAAAATTCGGTTTATTGCATCGCTACTATCATCACTAGATCTAACTGAATTAAAGCCAATTCTTTTTTTTGACACATCAATTGCTCCCGCATTTGTAGTCATTATTAATATAACGTTTCTGAAATCAACTGATTTACCATTATGATCTGTTAGTTTTCCATAATCCATTACTTGTAGAAGTATATTAAAAAGATCAAAATGCGCTTTTTCAATCTCATCTAATAAAAGGACACAATGTGGATTTTGATCAATTCCGTCTGTAAGTAATCCACCTTGGTCAAAACCAACATAGCCTGGTGGCGCTCCAATTAATCTGCTAACTGTATGACGTTCCATGTACTCAGACATGTCAAATCTTAACAATTTGATACCTAAGGTTTTACTAAGTTGTCTTGCTACTTCTGTTTTTCCAACTCCTGTTGGACCAGAAAACAAATAAGAGCCTATAGGTTTGCCATCTTCTCTCAACCCTGCTCTAGCAAGTTTAATTGAAGAGGCTAATTCCTGAATTGCGCTATCCTGACCAAAAACAAAGTTCTTAAGATCTCGCTCTAAATTTTTAAGATTATTTTTATCACTTTGATTAACAGATTTAGTTGGTATTCTTGCCATGAGAGCAACAACAGCTTCAATATCTTTAGACAATATTATTTTTTTTCTTTTAGACTCAGGAAGTAAATACTGTGAAGCTCCAGCTTCATCAATTACATCAATTGCTTTATCAGGTAATTTCCTATCACCTATATATTTATTTGATAATTCAACTGCGCTTATAATTGCTTCAGGTGAATATTTTATTTTATGATGATCTTCATAGTAAGTTTTTAATCCATCAAGTATTTTAATACTTTCATCTTTTGAAGGCTCTTTAATATCAATTTTTTGAAATCTTCTTACTAATGCTCTATCTTTTTCAAAATAATTTTTAAATTCTTTATAAGTAGTTGATCCAATACATCTTAAACTACCATTACCTAATGATGGTTTTAATAAATTACTGGCATCCATAGAGCCTCCGCTTGTAGCTCCTGCTCCAATTACAGTATGTATTTCATCAATAAATAAAATCGCTTTGTCTTCTTTTTGTAGATCTTTTAAAACTGCTTTTAATCTTTCTTCAAAATCTCCCCTGTAGCGCGTCCCTGCAAGTAAAGCTCCCATATCAAGTGAATAAATTGTTGCATCTTTCATTATTTCAGGAACAGCTCTTTCAACTATTCTTTTAGCGAGTCCTTCAGCTATTGCAGTCTTACCAACGCCAGGGTCTCCTACAAAAAGAGGATTATTTTTTTGTCTTCTACATAATATCTGAATGGTTCTATCAAGCTCAGTATTTCTTCCTATTAATTTATCAATTTTGCCTTTTGTTGATTTTTCATTTAAGTTAACACAAAATTGATCAAGTGCTCTTTTTGAATTATTAGCTTGACCATTTTCATTTAAACCATTGTCAAAAATACCATCAGTTTCTAAATTTTCATTTGATTTTGATATTCCATGAGAAATATATTGAACTGCATCAAGTCTAGTCATATTTTGTTGATGAAGGAAATATACAGCATGACTTTCTTTTTCAGAAAATAAAGCTACTATCATATTTGCTCCCGTCACATTTTCTCGACCACTTGATTGAACATGAATTGCTGCACGTTGAAGTACTCTTTGAAAACCGTTTGTTAATTTTGGTTCTCCAGTGAAATTTTCTTTTAAGTTTTCTAAATCTCTTGAAATAAAATTTTCAATGTTAGATTTCAAATTATTTGTATCAACAGCACAAGCTTTAAGAACGCTTAAAGCATCCTGATCTTCTAAAAGACATAAAAGAAGATGCTCAAGCGTAACATATTCATGCTTATTATGAGTTGCTAATTGATAAGCATCCCTTAATGTTTTTTCTAAGTTAGGAGAAAGCATTATGATTTCTCCAAAGTGCACTGAAGCGGATGTTCGTTTTTTTTCGCTAAATCCATTACAGATTTACATTTTGACTCCGCTACCTCATATGTAAATGTTCCACACACACCAATTCCATTTTTATGAACATGTAGCATTATTTGATTTGCCTCTTCAGATTTTTTATTAAATACTTTTTCAAGAACCATGACAACAAATTCCATGGGTGTATAATCATCGTTCATTAGCAAAACGTTATACATTGATGGTTTTTTGGTTTTAGGCTTAGACTCTAATAAAAGACCTCTTTGATTGTCATTATTATCTTGGTTAGAATTCATATTAATTAAATAATATCTTTTTTTATATTTTAAAGGATTTTTTATGTTTGTAAGGAGCGAATTTGATATGTTATTGGAATAATAGTGAAAAAACTTCTCTTAAATAAGATATTATTAATTTTTTTAATTGTTACAACATTCTCAATTGATTTATATGCTAAAAAAGCAGCAATAGTTGTAGATTTTGAAACTAATGAAGTCTTGTTTGAAAAAAATGCAGACACTAAAAATTATCCGGCATCACTTACTAAAATTATGACGCTATACATTGTTTTTGATTTTATCAAAAAAGGCAAATTAAATTATGATGATAAAATGATGGTTTCATCAACAGCTGCATCAAGGTCACCTAGTAAATTATACTTGGAGCAAGGTAGCACTATTAAAGTTAGAGATGCTATTAATGCCCTTATAATTAAATCTGCTAATGATGTTGCAACAGTTGTCTCTGAGAAAATAAGTGGTTCAGAAAGAGAATTTGCTAAGTTAATGACAAAATATGCAAGAGAACTTGGAATGAGCGATACAACTTTTAAAAATGCATCTGGACTACCAAATAGAGCTCAATTAACCACTGCAAGAGATATCTATAAACTATCATATGCTTTGATTAAAAACTTTCCTGAAGAATATAAATTATTTAGTCAAACATCATTTGAATGGAAAGGAAAAACTTACAAAACTCACAATAAGTTAATGTTAAAATATAATGGAGCTGATGGGATTAAAACTGGGTACATTAAAGCTTCAGGTTTTCAACTAGCATTTTCAGCAACAAGAAAAAATAAAAGGGTAATAGGAATTTATTTTGGAGGAGATACAGGAAAACAAAGAAATGATCGTCTTAAATTCTATATGAATAGTGCTTTTAAAAAATTAAATGTGGAAAATTTAGAAGTTAAAAAAGTAGAAAATAAAAATAAAAAAACAAAAATACAAATTGCAAATAATGTAAATAAATATTCAATTGTAGTAGGTACATTCAAATATAGAAAAAATGCTGAAAAACAAATTAAATTAATTAAAAATAAATATCCACTAACTACTGATAGCAAAAAATCAGAAGTTGTATTTATAGAAGTTTCAGGAAAACAACTTTATGAATCAAGATTTACCAATTTTAATAAGAAAGATGCTTATCAAGCATGCAGAAGATTGGCCAAATATGGTAGAGATTGCTTTGTTAGATTTTAAACTTAAAATCTATATCACTTAATTGAAGTTGATCCTCAACTACACTAATTAGTTTTTTTAAACCATCTTCAGAAGTTGACTCAATTCTGCATGTAAGTTGATTTTGAGTATTACTTGCACGCATTAAAAACCAACCCTGTTCAGTCTCGACTCTAATTCCATCTATATCAATAATTTTACCTTTAAATTTTTTAAGCCTATCTTTTATTTCAGAAATAATTTTAAACTTTTTTGTTTCATCAACATCAAATCGAGTTTCCGGTGTAGAAAAAGTTTTTGGATATTTATCAATTATTTTATTTAGATTAAGTCTTTCATTACTTAGAATTCTTAAAAGTCTTAAACCAACATACATCGCATCATCATAGCCATAAAAATCATCACCATAACATACATGTCCACTCATTTCTCCAGACAAAGGTGATTTAAGCTCCTTCATTTTTTCTTTAATTGGTGAATGTCCAGTTCTCTCCATTAATGGTTCACAACCTAATTTTTTGGCCTCATTAAAAAAAACTTTACTACATTTTACATCCATAATAACTTTAGGATTTTTATACAATTTAGATATTTCTAAACACAAGACTAGCATGTATTGATCAGCCCAAATTATTTCACCAGTATTATCAACAACCCCAAGTCTATCTCCATCACCATCAAATGCTAAGCCAATATCACACTTATTTTCTCGTACTGACTTAATAAGTTGTTTCATATTTTTTGGTACAGTTGGATCTGGATGATGGCTAGGAAAATTACCGTCTACCTCCTGATTTAATAAAATATTTTCTGTGTTTTCCAGTTTTGAAACCAACTTATTAATTATTACACCCATCGCACCATTACCTATGTCCCAACTAATTTTTAATTTTTTTTGAATATTAATATTTTTAAGAACTCTATCAACATAAGCATCAATGATATTAATTTTTTCAATTGAACCAATTTTTTTTTTTAAATTGTTGTTTTTTACTATTGTTTGAAAATTTTGAATATTTTTACTGAAAAAACTATGCTTGTTAACAACCATTTTAAAACCATTATATTCCGGTGGATTATGAGATCCAGTTATCATCAATGCAGCATCTGTATTAAGATGATAATCGGCAAAATATAGCATTGGTGTCGGACAAATACCTATACTTTTGACATTAGCGCCTGAGTCTTTTAAACCTTCGCTTAATGCTCTATACAATCTTGGTGAAGTCAATCTGCCATCGTAACCAAGAGAAATATTATTTGACCCTAATTTTTCATTAACAATATAACCAAATACTCTTCCTATTGTATAAGCAGTATTTTCTGTAATGTTTTTATCTACAACACCTCTAATATCGTATTCTCTTAAAACTTCAGGATCGAATTGTTCAATTTTATAACTATTTTCCTGTACCATAATACTCAAATCCCAATCTTTCTAATTCTGAACCATCATAAATATTTCTTAAATCAAAAATTTTTTTCATTTTTACTATTTTACTTATTTCATAAAAGTTGAGAGCCCTAAATTCATTCCATTCTGTGCCAATAACAATAGCATCTGCATTATTACAGGCTTCATATGCTGAATTGTAGTAATTAAAATTATCAAATTTGATTTTTGCATTTTTCATAGCCGCGGGATCAAAACAATTAATTTTATATCCTTTTTGAGATAAATAATTTGCTAGTTTTATAGAGGAAGACTCCCTAATATCATCAGTATTAGGCTTAAAACTTAATCCTAAAAAAGATAGTACTGATTTATTATCAACGAAATTAATTATTTTGTTAGCTACTTTCTCAATTCTATTTTGATTTGATTTATGAACAGCATTTATAATTGATAAATCCACATCAAATTTTTTAGCAGTAGAAAAAAAAGCTTTTACATCTTTTGGGAAACAGGAACCGCCGTATCCAGGGCCAGCATTTAAAAACTTAGATCCAATTCTTTGATCAATTCCCATTGCTTTTGAAACATCTTGGACATTAGCTCCAACAGCTTCACATAAATCTGCAACTTCATTAATAAAACCTATTTTTGTTGCTAAAAAACTATTGGATGCATATTTTATAATCTCTGCAGTTTCAACAGATGTAGAAAATACAGGTGTCTCTTTGAGGTACAATGGTCTGTAGAGCTCTTTCATAATTTTTTCAGACTTTTTATTTTCTGTACCTACTACTACTCTATCAGGTCTCATAAAATCATCTATTGCAGAGCCCTCTCTTAGAAATTCAGGATTAGACACAACATCAAAAAGATCATCTGAAACTAAATTGCCAATAATTTTTTTTATTTCTTTTGATGTACCAACTGGAACAGTTGATTTTGTAACTATTACAGAATATTTTTTGATATTTTTTCCTATTTCATTTGCAACAGACCAAACATATTTTAAATCTGCTTCATCATCTAATCTTTTACTTGGAGTGCCTACAGTAATAAAAATTAAATCTGCATCACTAATAGCATCACTTAAAGATGTTGAAAAAGACAAAAGCTTAGTATCTTTAAGATGTTTTGATAATAAGTTATCCATCCCTGGTTCATAAAAGGGACATTTTCCAGATTTTAGATTTTCTATTCTCGAAACATCTTTATCAATACAAACAGCTTGATATCCAAACTCGGCAAAACAAGCTCCTGAGACTAAACCTACATAACCAGTACCTACTAATGCTAATTTCATTGTGATCCTATAACCTTCATTAGAAAGGTATTAAATGACAATTATTAAAAAAAAATAAAAATTTACTTAATTAGCAGGAATGCACGGAACCTCTCTCTATAACTTCTACCTTTGCTAAATAATTTTGAATTTTATTAGTATTTTTGTTCCTATTCAAAAGAATATCAATAGCTCTCTTCCCAAGTTCTTTTACGGGAAATGATACAGCTGTTATTGGAGGAGTACTCAAATCTCTAACCAATGGGCCATCAAAAGTTATGATTGATATATCTTTTCCTATTTTTAAGTTTAGATAATTACAAGCTTTTATAGCACTTAATGCTGAAAATTCAGTAGAACAAATTATTGATGATATTTTTTTATTTTTTTGAAGCATTTGTTTTATAATTTCAAAACTTTTTTCCGGCTCTTCTAATTTAACAGAAGAATAATAATTTTTATTAAATTTTATTTTATTTTTTTTTAAAACTTTTAAAAAAGAACTTTTGCGCTCTCTAGCAAAATTATATTTCTCAGAAATATTTATATAAGATATATGTTTATGATTCTTTTTAATTAAATAATTGACAATCACTTCAATAGCTCCTGCATTATCTAAATCTACCCAAGAAAATTTATCATTAGATTTAGTCTTACCCCAAGCTACATAATTAACTTTATGTTTATTTAAAAGATCAATACGTTTATCTTTTGTTTTAATATTTTGAAGAACGATATTTTCTATTTTTTGTTCTAAAATCAATTTTTTGTATGATTCAATTTCTTCTTTTTCACTTTTGGCTAATAAAATTTGTAATTGTATGCTTTCTGATAATAGCTCATCGGACATGCCTGAAATAAATTGAAAAAAATTCGCTTGATTTAATGTACTTGTATTTAAACCATATATTGGAAGAACATATCCAACAGTTTTAGTTCTTCCAGATGCTAAAATACTTGCATATGGATTAGGACTATATTGATATTTATTAGCAAATTTTTTGACTCTTTCTCTTGTTTTATTACTAACATCAGAATAACCACCAAGTGCTCTTGACACTGTAGTTATCGATAGGCCTAATTTTTTAGCTAATTGTTTAATATTCATAGATTTTATGCATAACTTATTAACTATAAATTACAAAGAAAAATTGACAACCAAAACGTTTTGGTAAAATATATCATTCATATTTATAAATATGGAGGAGCAATGAAAAATTTATTTAAATTAATATTAGCTGCTTTCTCTTCATTTTTTATTAGCTTTTCTGCTTTTGCAGGAGGACATTATACTGGTCCAGATCTTAGTGGTCAAAAAGTTGTAATGTTCGGCCCATGGTTATCACCTGAGCAAGAAATTATGAGAGAAGTTGGAGCTATTTTTGAAAAAGCTACTGGAGCTACATTTGAGTATGGAGGTTCAGATAGTTTTGAGCAACAAGTAATGATAGATCTAAAAGCAGGCAGTGCTGCAGACTTAGTTGTATTTCCACAGCCTGGATTAGCTGCAAATGCAGCTGCTATGGGTGGTCTTGTGCCCCTTGGTGATGATATCAAACAAATGGTATTAGATAACTATGCAGCTGGTCAATCTTGGATTGATTTATCTACTTATGCAGATGAAAACGGAAAAGATCAGTTTAATGCTATTTTCTTTAGAACAAATGTTAAAAGTTTAGTTTGGTATTCTCCAGATAACTTTGAAGATAATGGATATGAAATTCCAAACACTATGGAAGAATTAATTGCCTTAACTAGGCAAATGGCATCTGATGGTAATACACCTTGGTGTATTGGCCTTGGTTCTGGTGCAGCTACAGGTTGGCCAGCAACGGACTGGATGGAAGATATTATGCTAAGAACTCATACTCCAGACGTGTATGACATGTGGGTGTCAAACGAAATGCCATTTAATGATCCAAGGGTAATAGAAGCTATGAATTTCTTTGGCACATTTGCATTGAATGACAAATTTGTAAATGGAGGTTCAAAAGCAGTGGCAACTACTGACTTTAGAGACGCACCTAATGGGTTATTTACATCTCCAGCTGAATGTATGATGCATAGACAAGCAAGTTTTATACCAGCTTTCTTTCCTGAAGGTGTTGAAGCCGGTGTAGATTATGACTTCTTTTATTTCCCTGCTTATGCAACAAAAGATCTTGGAACTCCAGTTCTTGGAGCTGGAACTTTAGTAGCTGCCACTAATGATAATGCAGCAACTATTGAATTCATTAAGTTTTTAATGCATCCAGAGGCTCATGAGTATTGGATGGCAAAAGGTGGTTTCTTAACTCCTCATAAAGGAGTCGATGGAAGTAAATACGCTAGTGATACTTTTAGAAAATTAGGAGAGATCTTAACTGGGGCAACAACATTTAGGTTTGATGCTTCAGATTTGATGCCAGGTGCAATTGGTGCAGGTACTTTCTGGACAGGTATGGTTGACTATACTAATGGAAAATCCGCTCAAGATGTAGCTGACGCGATCCAAGATAGCTGGGACGCAATTAAATAATATTCCTCTAATAACAGGCGGACAATTAACTTGTTCGCCTGTTTTTTTTATATATTTAATCAATAATGAGTTTATTAAATTTATTCCTTATTGTTTTCTCAGGAATATTTGTATTTATTTTATATTTTCACATTTCAAATTCTATTTTAGATTTATACGCTCAAAGAATAAATAAACAATTTAATTTCGAAAATTCAATTAGAGCTATAATATTCATAGCTCCTGCATTTATTATTTTATTTATATTTATTTTGTATCCTGTTTTTGAAACTATAAGACTTAGTTTTTATGATAAATTTGGTAGAGAATTTGTTGGATTATATAATTACAATTGGGCAATAAATGATCCTGAGTTTAGAAGAAGTATTTTAAATAACCTTGGATGGCTGCTTATTGTACCAACATTAAGTACTTTTTTTGGTTTAGTTATTGCTAATCTCGCGGATAGAATTTGGTGGGGATCTATAGCAAAGTCAATAATTTTTATGCCGATGGCAATTTCATTTGTAGGCGCTGGTGTAATATGGAAATTCATATATGAATATAGAGGTCCTGGTGACACTCAAATCGGATTATTAAATGCAATAATTGTTAATTTTGGATATGAACCACAGGCTTGGTTAACAATTCCTGTTTGGAACAACATTTTTTTAATGGCTATAATGATTTGGATTCAAACTGGATTAGCACTAGTAATATTTAGTGCTGCTCTTCGAGGCATTCCAAAAGAGATGTTGGAAGCTGCAAGAATTGATGGAGCTAGTGAATTAAGAATCTTTTTTTCAATAATTATTCCTTATCTTGAGCAAACAATATTAGTAATTTGGACAATTATAACAATTCTTGTTTTAAAAATTTTCGATATTATTTTTGCTATGACTAACGGAGAATGGCAAACAGGTGTGCTTGCAAACCTAATGTACGATTGGATGTTTAGAGGTGGCGGAGACTCAGGTAGAGGAAGTGTTTTAGCTTTTGTAATTATGATTGGTGTTATTCCAATATTAGCTTGGAATTTATATAAGCATCGACAGGAGCAAAAAATCTAATGAAAAAGTTTTCTCTTACTTCAATCTTATCGCAGATATTATTATTATTATTTGTAATAATCTGGATAATGCCAACTTTTGGACTCTTTATAAGCTCATTAAGAGATAAAGATCTTTTGGCAATCAGTGGTTGGTGGACGTCATTAACAACAACAAAAGTTAATGAAATTCATAGAATGTCAGGAATGGAATTACAATTTGAAGAAGATAATTATTTTGTAATAAAAAATAAATTATTTGAGAGTAATTCAGGAAAAAAAATTCAAACATTTGGCATTACATCAAAAAAAATTAATGAATTTATTGTTGGTGAAATTGCTACTTTTAAAGATGGCAGTGAGGTAACTGTTAGTGAAGATGGAGTTTATATATGGAAATCACAAAATGAATTTACTAAGAAGAAAGGAAAAAGACTTTTTATTACAGCCTTGAGCCCTCCATCATTTACACTTGATAATTATAAGGAAGTTTTGTTTAAAGAGGGAATTGGGCAAGCTTTTTTGAACACAACTGCGGTAGCGTTACCATCAACATTAATACCCTTAATAATATGTTCTTTTTTTGCTTATGCTCTTACATGGATGAAATTTTTTGGAAAAGATACTCTTTTAGCAATAATAATTGCTTCATTGGTTGTGCCTTTGCAAATGTCATTAATACCTATTTTAACAATTTATAATGATTTTGGTGCTTTATTTGGTGTTGCTGCTAAATCATATCCAGGTGTTTGGATGGCTCATACAGGGTTTGGCCTTGCTTCTACAACTTTTCTACTAAGAAATTTTATTAAATCACTCCCTAATGAGATGATGGAAGCCGCAAAAGTAGATGGAGCTTCTCATTATGATATTTTTATTAAAATAATAATACCTCTTTCAATACCTGCTTTTGCTTCAATATTTATTTTACAATTTTTATGGTGTTGGAATGACTTACTAGTCGGACTAGTATTTTTGGATCAAGTTCCAAGTGAAATTATCTTAACAGCAAAATTAAAAGAATTACTTGGTTCAAGAGGTGAGAACTGGGAAATCTTGACAACTGGGGCTTTTGTTTCAATGACAGTTCCCCTATTCATTTTTTTCGCACTTCAAAGATATTTTATCAGAGGTCTTGTTGCAGGGTCAGTAAAAGGATAAAAATCTAAATTTTTTGGCTTTAAAATTATAATATTCAATTATATAAATGAAATATGCAACAAGCAATCGATCAAAACCCATCACGGAAATCATCAAAAAAATGGTTCAGAGCTGAAATAGACAAGCATGTTTTTAAAGAACTAACCAAAACCAGTGATTTACCTGGATGGAAACACATAATTATATTTTCAATTACTTTATTATTTCTTGGATATTTATGTAATTTATCTTGGGGGTCTTGGTATTTTATTCCAATTTATCTAGCCTATTGTACATTTTGGGGCGGTGCAGACGCAATCTGGCATGAGTGTGGCCACAGAACTGCATTTAGATCAAGAATAATTAATGATTTTTTTTACTATGTTGCAAGTTTTATGAATAACTTTGAACCAATAAGATGGAGATGGTCACATAAGCAACATCATAATTATACTGCTTCCATAGATCCTCACGATTTCGAAGTTGAAGAAAGTATATTTTCTAGACCAACATTAACTAGTTTCATCCTAAAGTTCATTCCTGGAATAGGGTTTTTTAATTTAAATAAATCTCTTTACAAAGAAATTTTACAGCATGCCTATGGAATTGAAACAAAAGTTATGAAAGAATGTATACCCAAAGATCAAAAAAAGTTAAGTATAATAGTTTCTAGAATTTTTGTTTTTTTGTGGATTGCTATAATTATTTATTCAATACATGTAAATTCACTTTTACCCATTTTTCTATTTCTAATCCCTAAATTTTTTACCTCACTTAATGCAGTATGGGGTTTAACACAACATATGGGCTTAAAAGAAGACACTAAAGACCACAGAGAGTCAACGAGATCAGTTCGTTTAAATCCAATTTTTAGTTTTATTTATTGGAAGATGGAATATCATATTGAGCATCATATGTTTCCAACAATACCTTCATACAACTTACCTAAACTTCATGAACATATAAAGGATCAGCTTCCAAAGCCGCAAACTCTTTTTGAAGCTTATAGAGATATCATACCTGCTGTTATAAAAAAATCTAAAGATCCAAATTATTATATACCTGTTAAAATTCCAGCTTAAAAAAATTTAAATTGATTTTAAAAATTTTTCTGACCATTCTATTGAGCCTTCAGTGTCAAAATCACACTCTTGTCTTTCTAAAATTCTATTTGCGCCAAGTTCTTTAAGTTTTTCGTCAATTATTTTGCCTGCATTACAGAAATCATAATGTGAAGAATCTCCAAGTGCTAATACACCATACTTTAAGTTAGATATATCCAATTCAGTTGAACCTGACAAGTTTTCCCAAAAAGTTAGTGCATTATCAGGAACTTCCCCGTCGCCGGTTGTAGAAGTTACAATCATTAATTTATTAATTTCTTGAAGCTTAGTCATGCTGATATCATCAAGCTCAAAAACTTGGCAACTAACTCCCTTATCTTTGAATAATTTTTCAATATCAAAAGCTAATTCTTCAGCAGTACCTGTTTGAGTACCATAACCAATGTGTAAAATTTCAGACATATTTAATAAAATAATAACAATTATAATATTTCAAGTACTAGGTTGTCACTATTGTTTTAACAATTTTGCAATAATAGTGAAGATTTTATTGATTATCACTCGTTAAAATATTACCTTTTTTTTTAATATAAATGGAAAATAGAAATTTTATTAATGGAAATTTTGTTGACTCTATATCTAATAAAAGTGTTGACGTATTTAATCCAGCCAATCATGCTTTAATTGGTAGCATAAATGAAGCTATGAATGATGAGATAGACATAGCAATAGATTCTGCAAAAAAAGCTTTTCAAAAAAGGATTCTTCAAGACATGGATGCAAAAGTAAAGTCTAAAATGATGAGATCAATTGCAGATAAACTTCGAGAATATAGTCACGAAGGAGGAAAGCTTTTAAGCCTAGAAAATGGCAAAACTATAAACCAGTGTATCGGCGAATTTAAAGGTGCTGCTGATACATTTGATTTTTATGCTGGTATGACTGATAAAATTGAGAACAAACTTATACCTTCAAGTAAAGATACTTTTAATTACATAGTTTTAGAACCCTTTGGAGTTAGTTTACAAATAGTTCCATGGAATTATCCAGTGTCTATTTTTTCAGGTATGGTTGCACAAAATTTAGTTGTTGGTAATACAATTGTGATTAAACCCCCAGAATTATGTCCACTCTCATCAAATTTTTATGGAAGAATATTTAAAGAAGTCGGTGTTCCGGAGGGTATAATTAATATTGTGCATGGTCGCGGTGAAGTTACTGGAAGAAAATTAGTTAAACATAAAGGTATTGACTATATTGTTTTTACAGGATCACCAGAAGTAGCATCAGAAATTCTTAAAGAAACTGCAGACAGAATTATTCCTTGTCATTTTGAATTAGGAGGAAAGTCTGCGGCTATAATTTATCCTGATGCAGATATAGATAAAGCAGTAGATAGTACGGTGAAGGGAATTTTTAAACCAAATGCTGGTCAAATATGTGTTGCTATGTCTAGAGTAATTGTCCACCCTAAAATTAAAGATGAATATATGTCAAAATTAATTTCTAAAACAAAAAAACTTAAAATAGGCTCAGGTTCTGATAATGATACTGATGTTACGCCTCTTATTTCAAAGGATCAAGTACAAAGAGTTTCTAATTATGTTAAATCTGGCATTCAGTCTGGAGCTGAGTTAACACTAGGTGGTAAGGAACATGATAATAAAGAAGGTAATTTTTATCAACCAACAATATTTAACAATGTTTCGACTGACTCCACTATCGCACAAGAAGAAATATTTGGTCCTGTAACATCGGTATTTGATTTTGAAGATGAAGAACAAGCTATTGATATAGTAAATTCAACTAATTATGGATTAGCATCAGGTGTATTTACAGCTGATGACCAAAAAGCAAAATGGACTGCTGATAGGATTCAAGCTGGTATTATTTGGCATAATGATTGGTTTGTAGATGGAATTAATTTACCAGGAGGTGGTTATAAAAAGTCAGGTTATGGAAGAGATGGTGGAATGGATGGCATCTATAGTCATGGTCAAACAAAAAGGGTAAGTAAAAGACTTTACTAATTTTATTATGAAAAAACTTACCGTTAAAGAAATTTTAAAATGCAAAGGAATAAGAAAACTCTCAGAAGTTTATACTCATAATCCTCTAGAAGCAGAAGCTTGTGAACTTGCAGGAATAGATATGATTGTCTCATCAGAAGTTAATGATATTCAAGGTATAAGGAATGCTGCTAAAAATACCTTTCTAACAGTAGGTCTTCCTTATGGCTTGTACATAAATAAAAATCATATTGTGAAAAGATCATTTGAATTACTTAAAATGGGTGCTGATGCAATTTATTGTCCGCAAGGACTAAGTCTAATAAAAGCAATAACAGATGAGGGGATACCAGTAGTAGGACATTCAGGATTTATTCCCTATAAATCCACATTATATGGTGGCTTTAAAGCGTTCGGAAAAACATCTATAGAAGCACAAAAAATTTATGATCAATGTCAAATGCTGCGAGATGCTGGAGTATTTGCTATTGAAATAGAAATAGTTCCCTATCAAGTTGCAGAATTTATAGCAAAAAATATAGATATTTTTATGATAGGCATGGGAAGTGGAACCGGATGTGATGCTCAATATTTATTTGCAGAAGATATCTTAGGGTACAATACAGGGCATATACCCAGGCATGCAAAAGTTTATTCTGATGTAGGTAAAGATTACAAAAGAATAAAAGATAAATCAATAGAAGCATTCAAAATGTTTGATAAGGATGTTAAAGATCAAAAATACCCATCCAAAGAACATGATATAAATATATCTGGTACAGAACTTAAAAGTTTTACAAATAAAATCAAACCTTAAGAATTAACATATACTTCAATTAATTTAGTATTTATAATGTTTTACTTGACTTCCAAAACGTTTTGGATTTAATTTTGATTAATATTAAAATAATATAATTCTGGGAGGAAAAATGAAAATTTTAAAAATTATTTTAGCTTCTATTTTCTTTATACCAATTTCGTATCAATCAATAGCAGCTCCAACAGGACAAGATTTAGGCGATAAATGGTGTTCAGATGTAAAAATGCATTTTTATGCTGGTGGACCAGAAGCAGGTGGATTTGCAGGTATCGTTGCAGCTGGAGCAATGAATGCTATTAGAGATACTGGTGCTGATGCAGAAATCATTTATTCAGAGTGGGATTTTGAAAAAATGGTTCGTCAATTAAGAGAATCAGTTGGACTGGGGGTAGATGCTATTGCAATGATGGGACATCCAGGCAATGAAGCCTTAATGCCCCTAGCAAGACAAGCAGCTGAAAATGGAATACTGATGACTTATCAAAACGTTGATCCATCAGGAGTAAGAGCAAAATATGGTGGTGGTTATGTAGGTGCTAATCTAGCAACTCAAGGAAAAGCACTAGCAAGAGAAGCAATTAGACAGTTTGGATTTCAAGCTGGAGATCATGCTATAGTAATGGTACCTCTTGGTGACTATGCAAGAGCACAAAGAGAAGATGGTGCAAGAATAATTTTTGAAGAACATGGTATGACAGTTACAGTCTTAGATGGAGATCCAAAGTACGCTTCAGATCCTAACATGACTATTCCAATTTTTGCAGCAGCATTAAATGCTAATCCTGAAACTAAAGTAATTGTTCATTCAGGAAGTGATATTATGAATGTTGCTGAGGGAATTGCTAAGGCAGCAGGTTATGGACCTAATGAACTACTTCAAATTGGTTTTGATACCAGTCCACAAATAATGTCTTCATTTGAGAAAGGTTATGTTCACTTAACATCTGATCAACAACCATTCTTGCAAGGATATTTACCTGTATTGTCTTTATGTCAAACAGCTGTTCTTGGTACTGGTGCAATTAACCAAGATACTGGAGCAGGTTTTGTAGACACAAACAATTATCAAGCTGTAAAAGCGCTTGCAGATGCAGGTTTAAGATAATATTAATCTTAACTGACTCATTTTTAAATGAGTCAGTTTCAATAATATGGAAAATATAATTCAACTTAATAAAGTAACAAAAAAATTTGGAGGTATTACAGCTTTAAATAAAGCTTCACTTTATGTAAAAAAGGGAGAGGTTGTTGGATTAATCGGAGATAATGGTGCTGGAAAATCTACATTAATAAAAACTTTAGTTGGTGTTTATAGTCCAGATGAAGGTGAAATTCTCATAAGAGGTAACAAAATTAATAGCTGGAATGCCCTAAAAGCTAGAGAAGCTGGAATAGAAACAGTTTTTCAAGACAGAGCTTTAACACCTCAACAATCTATTGTTAAAAACATTTTTATGGGAAAAGAATTAAAATATCCCTTTGGTTTTATTAGGGAGAAAGAACAAATAAATGAAGCAAATCGATTAATAAGAGAAATAGGTTTTACTTCAAAATTAATTAATGCAGAGTCATCAGTCGGTAATTTATCTGGAGGTGAAAGGCAAGGAGTTGCTATAGCAAGAGCTATATATAACAATGCAGAATTAATTGTTCTTGATGAACCAACAAATAATTTATCTCTAAATGAAACTCAAAAAGTTTTTGATTTTGTTTTAAATGTAAAGAAATCAAATAGATCAGTTTTATTTATTGGTCATAACATTTACCATGTATATGATATATCTGATAGATTTGTAATATTGGACAGAGGTGAGGTTGTTCATGAATTGAATAAAGAAGAAATTTCTTCACCTGAAGAGTTAATGAAACTAATGAGAGATACAATTAAAAAGCATTAATATGGGTAATAAATCATTTTTTAATAATATGTTTCACAAAAATGGAAGAGCTCTTGGTAGTATTGGTTACTTTGTTCTATTAATGATAATATTTTTTATCGGAGCCCCTGAAGCCTGGATAAGACCAAATTTACATCAATCAGTATTTGTAATGATGCCAACCTTAATTTTTTTAACAATTCCACTTGTTTTTCTTGTAGCATCTGGAGAAATTGACTTATCTTTTGCATCTACGTATGCGGTTGCAGCTTATATTTTTGCTCTTTTAGTAAAAAATGGAGTAGATCCAGCTATTTGTTTTGTATTAGGTATTTTAACAGGTGCTTCGATAGGTGCACTCGTTGGAACTTTGATTGTTGTGTTTCGACTATCGTCTTTAGTTGCTTCTCTTGGTGTATTGTTTTTATTAAGAGGGGTTATTTTACTTTTAACAAATAGTAGATCAATTACGATTATGGAAGTAGAAAATCATTGGATTTACCCTCTTTTAGTAGGTAAATTTTATGGTTTTCCAATGCAAATTTTTTGGGCAGCGATATTTATTATTTTTTGTTACTATTTTTTTAATAAACACATTTTTGGGGTCCATATTCAACATGTTGGTGATAACTCTGTAAGTGCTGAACAAATGGGAATAAATGTAAATGCAGTTAAGATAAAGGCTTTTATGTTTGTTGGAGTTGGTGCTGCGCTTGGCGGAATATTTACTACTTTAATAACGTATACTTTCTTTCCTACGCAAGGTTTTGGCTATTTATTATTAGCCTTAGCAGCAGTTTTTGTTGGAGGAACGCCTTATTGGGGAGGCTTGGGAACAATTGTCGGAGCAGTATTTGGAGTTGGAATTATTGCGTATATGGAAATAGGAATAATAGCAATAGGATGGAGTGGTGAATGGAGGCAATTTTTTAATGGTTTAATAATATTATTAGCTCTTCTTGGTCATAGATTGCACGGAGAAAGAGTTAGGTAATTATTTTAATATGACTAAAGTAATTATTTGGAATGAAAATATTCATGAAAAAGAAAATGAAGAAGTAAAGAAAATTTATCCCAATGGAATACATAATTGTATAAAAGATTTTTTATTAAAAGATAGTTCTTTCAAAATTGAAACCGCAACTCTAGAACAAGAAGATAATGGCCTTAATGAGGAAACTTTAAATAAATGCAATGTACTAATATGGTGGGGGCACAAAGCGCATTCTAAAGTTCTAGATAAAACAGTTGATTTAGTACAAAAACGAGTACTGGAAGGGATGGGTTTAATTGTATTACATTCAGGACATCACTCAAAAATTTTTAAAAGACTTATGGGTACAAATTGTAATCTTACATGGCGAGAATTTGGAGAGAAAGAAAGGCTTTGGATTTGCAACCCTGCACATCCAATTTGCCATGGACTGGATCCTTATATTGAACTTGAAATGGAAGAAATGTATGGGGAACCTTTTCAAGTTCCCTCACCTGAAGAAACACTTTTCACAAGTTGGTTTGAAGGTGGAGAAACATTTAGATCAGGACTATTATATAAAAGAGGCAATGGTCAAATTTTTTATTTTCGTCCTGGCCATGAAGCATATCCGACATATCATAACACAAATATTCAGAAGATTATTAAAAATGCTATTAATTATGTAAAACCAAAAAATAATAATATTTGGGAAGATATCCATTCCCCAATTCCAAAAAGTAACAGACCTAAACCAATTGAAAATATTAAAAAAAGAGGTATTTCAATTGATCATCCAACTGAAAAATAAATAAAATGAAAATTGGGATAGTTGGAACAGGAAATATATCATTTCGACATTTTGAAGAGTTTAATAAAATAGATGGTGTAAAAATTGAAGCAGTTTGTGATACTAATAAGGAAAACTTAGAAAAATTTTTGTCATTATATAAAGAACATAAAATAAGAGGTTATTCTTCTTTAGAAAACATGCTTTCTAGTGAGAAGAATTTTGATGGTATTACTAATGCTACTCCTGATAAATTTCACAAAGATACATCAATTAAAATTTTAAATAGTGGTTATAATATTTTTTGTGAAAAACCTTTAGCTGAAAATTATAAAGATGCGAAATTAATGGTTGAAGCTGCAATAAATACAAAAAAAATAAATATGATTAATTTTACTTACCGCGAGTCAAGTGCATATCAAAAATTAGTTGATATTATTAAATCTGGGGAAGTGGGAATACCTCGACATGTTAGTGCATGTTATTATCAATCATGGCTTTCAAGTAATAAATGGGGAGACTGGAGAAAAGAAGATAAGTGGCTATGGAGACTATCCAAAAAACATGGAAGTAATGGTGCTCTTGGAGACACAGGGGTTCATATATTTGATTTCGCTATTAATGCAGTTGGGGACATAAAGGAAATATTTACAGATATAAAAACATATTATGACAAAGGAAAACAAATAGGTGATTATACTCTTGATGCTAATGACGGCTTTAATTCTCTTGTTAGATTTGAAAATGGAGCAATAGGCACAATAACTAATACAAGATATGCTACAGGACATGCAAACTCTATTATTTTAGAGGTATTTTGTACAAAAGGCGCTTTAAAAGTCGAGTTAGATGAATCCAGATCAAAATGGTCAACATTAAATATCTGTCAAAATGAGAATATTAATAAAATGATTTGGGAGAAAATTGAATGCCCTAAAACACCTAATAACTATGAAAATTTTGTTAAATCAATAAAACACAACTCTAAAATTCAACCAGATTTTAATCAGGGTGCAAAAATACAAAAAATTATTGATTCTTGCATAAAAAGTAATGACAATAATATTTGGGTTGATATAAATAATTAGATAAGAACTTAAAGTTAGTTCTTCACTTGAAAGATCGCTCAAAGGAGGATGAAGTGGCTGATATAAATATAAATACAGTTAATAAATATTTTGGAGATGTTCATGTAATTAAGGACATATCCTTAGATATAAAAAGTCAATCATTTACAGTTCTAGTTGGACCTAGTGGATGTGGTAAATCTACTATGCTTAGAATGATTGCTGGTCTTGAAGATATAAATTCTGGAACAATTTCGATAGATGGTCAAATAGTCAATGATTTACCACCTAAACAAAGAAATATTGCAATGGTATTTCAATCATATGCACTTTACCCACATATGACAGTTTTTGATAATATGGCTTTTGGTCTGAAATTAGAAAAGAGATCAAAAGATGAGATTAATGATAGAGTTAATGAAGCTGCAAGAATTTTACAAATTGAAGATTATTTAAAAAGAAAACCAAAACAATTATCTGGTGGTCAAAGACAAAGAGTTGCAATTGGTAGAGCAATAACAAGAAAACCAAAGGTATTTCTTTTTGATGAACCTTTATCAAATTTGGATGCTGCATTAAGAGTTCAAATGAGAGTTGAGTTAGCTAAGCTTCATAATGAATTAGAAGCAACAATGATTTACGTTACACATGATCAAACAGAAGCTATGACACTAGCTGATGATATTGTGGTTTTAGATACAGGAATAGTTTCGCAAAAAGGATCACCTTTAGAACTATATGACAAACCAAATAATATGTTTGTTGGCGGATTTATAGGTTCGCCTAAAATGAATTTTGTTTCTACAAAAATAATATCAAAAAGTAACGACTCAACTGAAGTTGACTTGATGGGCATGTCTAAAATAGTGGTTCCAAAATTGTCAGCATCTTCATCAGAAGGAGATTCTGTAACTCTTGGTATCAGGCCTGAGCACTTATTAGTTAATCAAGATTCTGATGGAAGCTGGGAAAGTAAAGTTTTTGTTGTAGAAAAACTTGGTTCTGGGACTTTCTTATATTTAGAAAAAGACGGCGAACCATTAGTTGTTGAAACAGAAGGACACTCTAATATTAAAGTTGGTGATACAGTCAAAGTCGGATTTCAATCCAATAGATGTCATTTATTTGATAGCTCACAACAAGCCTTTAAATAATAGAATCGTTATTATAAATGCCCTATAAAATGGGGCATTTCCAAAGCGTTTTGGTCAAATATGGCTTATAATTACTAATAATCTATAATATTACATGGGCAGAGGGTTTTCATATTATTTCCTCCTATAAGAAGTATTCCTCTTATAAAACTTTTCTGCCCATGATTAAGAAAAGTTATTTAAGAGGGATACCTGTTATAGTTTTTTTAGATGTGTCCAATTTTTTGTTTTTTTAATTGGCAAATATGGCTCAAGCTCTTCAATTACTTTTTCTGATAATTTTCTGTAGGTTGTAAGTTTCCCTCCATAAATATTTAATAATGGAGCATTCATATTTTGAATGTTTAAATCAAAAATATAGTCTCTGGTTACTTTAGAGGCCTCTTTAAAATCTTCTATTAAAGGTCTTATACCAGAATATGTACTAATTATATCACTTGTAGAAATTTGTTTTATAAAATGATCATTAATTGTATCTATCAAATAAAATTTTTCTTCCTCTGAAATTTTAGGGTTATCTGGTTTTTCAACATCAACTTCGGTAGTACCAATTAGAGAGTATTCTTTGTTGTGCGGAATAACAAAAACAATACGATTATCGTTGTTTTGCAAAGTAAAAGCAATTTCCTCATTATATAATTTTCTAGTGATGATATGACTTCCACGCACAAGTCTAATTGATTTCTTTGTATTAATATTAATTACATTATTTACCGTTTCATTAATCCACGGCCCTGCAGCATTAATTAAAATACTTGCTTTAACTATTTCATTATTTTCTAGAGTTATACTCCAACCATTGCTTTCATTTTTTGCATTTATTACTTTTTTATTTTCTACTATCTTAGCCCCCATATTCTTTGCATCATCTATATTCATTTCTACTAATTTTTTATCATCAACTTGTACATCGTAATATTTAAAGCCAGTAGAAAATTTTGGTTGTAAGATATTTGAATAATCTGTCATTAAATTCACTTTTGAAGATTTTGGGATTTTCGTTTTACCACCAAGATTATCATATAAAAATAATCCAAATTTTATCAATAATTTTGATCTTAGTTTTTTTTTATAAGGAATTATAAATGGAAGTGGATTTGTAATTTCAGAAGCAATATTTGTGATTACCTCTCTCTCTTTTAAAGACTCTCTTACTAATTTAAATTCATAATTCTCAAGGTATCTAAGACCTCCATGAATTAATTTTGAAGACCATGATGATGTAGCGGATCCTACTTTGCCTTTATCTGCAAGATAAACACTTAGACCTCTCCCACTTGCATCTCTAGCAATTCCTGCTCCATTAATTCCTCCACCAATTATGAATAAATCATATTTCTTTGACATTTTACTGATATTTTATATTAAAATTTTTTTTTGACATACAAACTAAAAAGATCAAGTTAAAAATTTATTTATCTCTTTCTCAATTGTTTCTGGATTTGATAAATGTATAGTTTTAAAATTTAGTATTTTTGCAGCTTCAATATTTTCTAATTTATCGTCAATAAAAACAGTTTCTCGAGGTATTAAATCAAAACGTTTAATAGCAAGACGATAAATTGCAAGATCAGGTTTAATTAACTTATCTTCACCAGAAATTAATAAACCATTAAATTCTTTTAAAAAAGGGTAGTCTTGTATCATAGATTTATCTGGTCCATAAAAAGTTTCAGCTGACCAATTTGATAGAACATAACATTGATAATTATTTTTAATAAGTGATTTAAAAACTTTAATTGAAGAGCCAAAAGTTCCTTTAATCATTTTGCGATGATTTTGATAATACATTTTAATTTGTTTTTTATAATGAGGGAACTTAGGTAATAATTCTTGCTCAGCTTCTTTTATGCTTCGTCCAGCATCTTGCATTATATTCCATTCGTTTGTGCAAACTTTATTTAAAAAGTATATTCTTTCTTCATCTGTTTCAAAAATATCCTTATAAAAATAATTTGGATCCCAATCGAAAAATACACCGCCCAAATCAAAAAGAAATTTCATGTTTATGTAATAAATTTAAAAAATGATCTATAATAATATTTAATATATATGAAAAAAACAATAGATTTTATTCAAAAAGAAACTTTTAAAATTTATAAAAAAAAATATACAAAAAAATACATACAAAATAATTTAATTCCTATTATAGATTTTATACTTTTGTCAAAAAAAAATAAATTTTTAATTAGTGGATCACAAGGTATTGGCAAAACATCACTTATTAAAATTATTTCAAATATACTAAATAAAATTTATAAAAAAAAAATAATCACATTGAGTTTAGATGATTATTACTTTTCAAAAAAAAATAGACTATTTTTAGCTAAGAAAGAACATAATTTGTTAATTACAAGAGGAGTGCCAGGAACTCATGATGTCAAAAAATTAACAAGTGACATTAAAAAATATAACAAATCTAAATTTCCAATAAAAACTCCATTATTTGATAAGCTAATTGACGATACATTAAAAAGAAAAAAAATTATAAAAAATAAATCAGATATTTTAATTCTTGAAGGTTGGTGTTGTGGGTGCAATAATATAGATGAGCAATATTTATATAAAAATATTAATCAATTAGAAAAGAAATTTGATAAGAATTACAAATGGAGAAATTATTATAATAATAAACTTAATAACGAATATAAAAAACTATTTGATTTATTTGAGGTAAAAATTTTTATAAAAGCTCCATCATTTAAACATGTAGTTGATTGGAGATTAAAGCAAGAACTTAATAATTATTCTTATTCAAAGAAATCAAAGAAAATGGATGTCAATGAAATTAAGATATTTGTTCAGCACTATGAAAAAATAACAAAGTGGATGATAAAAGAATATAAAAAAATAGCTGACTTAGTTATTAATGTTGATAAAAATCAAAAAATTGTCTCATTAAAATCTAATAAAAGAAAACCCATTTTTTAACAGATTTACAATATCTATCATACTCATCTTTAAATTTATTTTTTAAAAATTTTTCTTCCTCTTCAATTATAATGTTGTTTAACCAAAAAAATAATCCAATGGAACATAAAAAATATGCAATATTTTCAAAAGTTAAAAACATACCTAAATGAAATAATACAAATGATAAATAAATTGGATTTCTTGAATAAGCATAAATTCCTGTTTTTATTATTTTGTATGTGTCTGACTCAGGTAGGGGATTTTCTTCATGTGCGTAGAAGGCATTTCTTGATGAGAAAAATATAATAGGTGAAACTAAAATTAAGAAAAAACCTAGCAGATTAATAATGAATAACATTGGGTACTTTGGAAAAATAAATTCACCAATAATATAAGAAATAATTAGTAAATATACCGATATATGAAGTGGATTTCCTTTTATATTAGGGCCCATTATAAATCCTTTATTGCTTTACTTAAATTTTGATAATCATCAAAAACCCTTAATGCTCCATTATCATATAATTCATTTTTGTCTCTATTTGAATACCAATGTTGACCTGCAGTTAGGCCATAAACTTTTGGTCCAGCCATGTAACCTGCCTTTACACCAATTCCACTATCCTCGATAATTATTGTTTCATTTATTTTTAAGTGATTGTCATGAATTACCTTTAAGTATACGTCAGGATCTGGTTTTGGATTTTTAACCATATCAAATGAATAAATTTTATTATTTGGGAAATCTAAAGAAAGACCAACTATTTTTAAACCTTTGATAATCCTATCTTTGTTGCTATTTGACCCAATAAAATGATTTCTTTTTGAGTTTGAAACAAAATTTTTAAAACCTTCTATAAGTTTTAAATCTTTAGAATAAACTTTAGATACTAATTCAAATATATCTAATGAAAATTTTTCCTTATTTTCAATATTATATTTTTTTGATAATATATCGATGACTTTTATCGTTTTCATTCCTGCATAATAATAAAAATCTTCTTCTTTTACTTCATGGCCTCTATCTTTCAAATAAGTAGCAAAAGCTTTTGAAACGAGAATTTCGCTATCAACTATTACCCCATCAAAATCAAATATTATATTTTTAATCATCTATTCTTGATACTTTATAGTCAGAATTATTGAGCCAATCTGGATTTATTTCCACACCCCAGCCAGGAATATCTTTAATTTCAACTTTTCCATCATCTATAAAGTATGGATCATTTAAAAAAAGATTTTGTTGCCATGGATAATAATCTTCTCCTTCAATTGAGAATTCTAAATATGGTCCTGCATTTTCAATTGCCTTTAAAAAATGCATTGTACAAATTGTTACAAGAGATAGATTTGCTGTATGAGGGGTACAAATAAAACCACCCTCTTTTATTATGCTAGCTGCTTTAAGTGCTTTAGTCAAACCACCCATATACATTACATCTGGTTGAAAAATATTTACAATTCTTCTTTTAACCATATCTTTCCAAATTCTTAAATCACAATCTTGCTCACCTCCAGTTACATCAATTTTTAATGCATCTGTAACTATTCTTGTTTGATCAGGCTTCCAATATGGGCATGGTTCCTCAAAATGTGTAACATTGTTATCTTCTAATAATTTTCCTATCTCAATAGCCTGATGTGGTTCATAGCAACTATTTGCATCAACCATTTTAATTATATTTTTATCAAAAGATTGGTTAATTGTTCTAACAATATCTTCCGTTCTTCCTTCCCACTCATCTTTACCTCTGCCACATTCAGACCCTACTCGAAACTTAAAAGCGTTTACACCTTTTTCATTATGCAGTTTTTTAAATCTTTCTGCTTCATCAAAAGGCTTAATATCTCTTTTCATTGAAGATCCATATATTCTAAGCTTACCAGGACTGCCACCTATTAGAGAAACAACTGGTTTATTTTCAATTTTTCCTTTTAGATCCCAGAGTGCTGTATCTAAGCCTGCAATAGCTCTAAGTAAATAAGATCCTGGAAATTTATGTTCTCTTTCAAAAATAAAATCTTCAAGGTCATCAAAATTGAAATATTCTTTACCCAAAACCCATGGAGCTACTTGTTTATGAAATATTTGAGCTGTTATATCAGCATGATATGTAGACATTTGTCCAAATCCTGTGGCCCCATCCTCAACAGTAATTTTTACAAAACTCACATAAGGTTTTGTGAATGTTTCAAGCTTGATAATTTTCATTTTATCTTCTTTATATCTTCAATAATTAACTTACTACCTAAATTAGCTAACATCATAACAGTAGCGTTAATATTGCCAGATGTAATATTTGGGAACACAGATGCATCCACTATCCATAAATTTTCCAATCCGTGAACTTTTAATCTCTTTGAAACAACTCCATTTTTAGAGTCAATTGACATTTTACAAGTACTACATGGATGATAAACAGAAACTGCATTTTCTTTAAAATGATCAATCATTTCATCATCTGTAGCATTTAATAAATCATTGTTAATTGTTTCCTCACTAATGGTGGTAATAGATTTTGTCTTGGCTAGTTTTTTTGCAAAATCTACCGCGCATAGAACGTCATGAATATCTTCTTCATGACTTAAAAAATTAGGATCTATAATTGGTTCTTCATCCATATTAGGACTTTTAATTGATATCTCCCCTAAACTCTTAGGGCGACATGAATTGTATCCAATAATAAAACCATCAAATTTATCTGTTTTTAAAAGTGGTCTTTTATTTTTATGAGTAATTGAATATGTTATTGGATTAAAATAAATTTGTAGATTTGGATAATTGTGCCTTGAATTCCAATTCAAATATCCCCCAGCCTGATTTAAGCTAAGAGCAAAAGCTCCTTTTCTATAATAAATGTATTTTAATACTTCTTCAATTCTGCCTGACCAAGTTCCCAGTGAACTATTCAAAGATGTGTGGTTTGTTCTAAATAAATAATCTAAACCTATATGGTCTTGTAAATTTTTTCCTACATTTGTATTGTTTATAACAACATCTTTATCAATAGATTTGATCTTGCTTGGATCTCCGATTCCTGAATGCATAAGAATATACGGTGTCATGATTGATCCAGAAGATAAAATTGTTCCTATATTTGGTTTAATTTTAAAATTATTTCCATTTGAGACTAATTCTAAGGAATGAATTTTATTATCTTTAATTATAAGTTTTTTAACTTTTGTATTTGTCATCAATTTAATTCTATTATTATTAATTAGAGGCTTTAAAAATACTTTTGAAGATGAGTGTCTTACTCCTTTAAAAGTATTAATATTGTAATGTCCAACTTGATTAAAAATATCAGTATCAAGATTTCTATTAAATTTTATGTTGAGTTCATTACAACCAGCAAAAAAATATTTTAAAATTGGATGATGTAAATTACTCACATCATTTACAGGTATTTTATTTTGATCTAGAATATTAGTATTTTCATCAATTTTTTGCTCAATTTCATCAAAATTATTTTTAATATTAGTTAAACTCCAATGATCATTATGCTCCCACTCAGAGTAATCAGTATCCAAGCCCCTAGCATAAACCATTCCGTTTATAGAGCTTGAACCTCCAAGAACCTTACCTCTTGGATAATAAATTTCCCTATTATAAAGATTGTTTTGTTTTTCAGAGTAAAAATTCCAATTTATTTTTTTATTATAAAAAGTCATACCATAACCAAGAGGGACGTCTATGACTAAACTATTATCTTTTGGCCCTGCTTCTATAAGTAGAATTTTGTAATTTGTATTATTTATAAATTTATTAGCTATAATACAGCCTGCAGATCCTGCTCCAACAATTACTATATCAATGTTATTCAATTTTTTTAAAATGTTTTAGTTACTTTAGTTAAGTATCTTGGATTATCAGGGTCTAAACCTTTTTCAATAGAATAATTTATAATCCATGGATAAAACTTGGTAAGTATTATTATTGGATCTAAAACTTCTAATTCAAATGAATTATAAAACAAAGTATTCTCGTTTTCTTGCTTATAGGAAATTTCATAATGTAAATCTGTCAATTTTGTTATTTCTTTTGAATCTTTTTTAACAATATTACCACTCTTATCTTTTAATGAAATTGTAAAAAGCTTAAAAGAATTTTGTATTAAGCTTTTAGGTCCATGCATTACTTCTGCACTACTAAATGGCTCAATCATTTCTTGACATAATTCTTTAAATTTTAGTGACATCTCATTTGCAATTGCATAACCAACACCCCTGCTAATGATAAATCCAGTCTCTATTGATTTATTTATGATATTTGAATCCCATTGATTATTTGAGTCTTCAATAAGATTGTTGCTAAAAACTTCAACTTGTTTATCTATGTTTTTTCCAAGTGATTTATATATTATTTTAATAATTATTAACAATGACATGATAAATGTTTTTGTAGCTGCTACACTTTTTTCTTCACCAGCATTGATATTAAAAAAATAATTACAATTATTTATAATAGGACTCTTTTCATTATTAGATATTAATAAAGTAGTTGCACCCATTAATTTACTCATATTTTCACATTCAATTAAATCTTCACTCATTCCAGATTGTGAAATAATAATTACGAGAGCTTTAGAAAAATCAAATTTAGATTTTTCTAAAGTTATAATTGAAGGTGGCATGCTATATGAAGGTAAGCCTAAATATTTAGCAAACATATAAGAAGCATATAAAGCAGCACAATCAGAAGTTCCTCTTGCTACAGTAACGATGTATTGGATATTTTTTTCTACAATTAATTTAGCTATATCACTATATTTGTTTTTATCATTTAAAGCAAAATCATTAACCCTCTCGGGAATAGATAAAGCTTCATTCAATACAATAGACTTATTCATTAACTTTATTTCCTTCTAAATAAACATCAATTAAATTAAAATTTTTATCAAGAACTAAAAAATTACTTAAAAAACCTTTTTTTATTTCACCTATGTTTATATTATTAATATATCTTGAAGCATTATAACTTGTTAATTCTACAGCTTCCTCAATAGAAAAATCCATATTAATTAAGTTTTTGAAAGTTTTATCCATAGTTACTATGCTTCCTGCTAATGTACCATCATCAATTATTTTAACTGAATTATTTTCTTTTTTTATTCTATTTTTAGCAAATAAATACTCTCCATCTTCTAAGCCACTGGCATTAATTGAGTCAGTAATGGCATATAATCCTGATATACATTTTTTTGCAATTTTTATTGATTGTTTACTTACATGAATATTATCACATATTATTTCTGCGAATTTTGCATTTGACAAAGCTGCTGATAAAACACCTGGAGCTCTATGATCATTACCAGACATTGCATTATAAAGGTGAGTAAAACCAATATCATATTTGTTCATATATTTTTCACAGCAATCATAATCAGCAAGCGAGTGGCCAAATTGAATTTTAATATTTAAATCTAAAAGATCTTCTATAAAACTTTCCATTTCATCAAGTTCAGGAGCTATAGTTATAATTTTAATATTTGCTAATTCAGATACTTTCTTTATAAATTCTAAAGATGGTTTTTGAGTTAAATTTGGTTGTGCTCCTAGTTTATTAGGATTTATAAAAGGTCCTTCTAAATGAACTCCTAGTATATTTGGATTTTGTTTCTTAATTTTATTAAAATCAATTAAAGCATTGTAGGTTTGTTCAAATGTATTTGTCCAAGTGGTAGGTAAAATAGATGTAGTGCCATGTATTAAGTGATATTTTGACATTTTAACAATTGAGTCTACACCTTCCATTGTATCAAAACCGTTACCACCATGACAATGAAGATCTATGAACCCTGGAACTATATAATTATAATTATTTGATATTTTGGTTTTTTTAACCTTGTTAATAGTTTTATTAAACTCGATTTCACCTTCAAAGGCTGAGTCATAATTAACTATTATTCCTGATATCTTATTCAATTTTTTACAATTATTTAATTGCTCCATCAGTTAATCCACTTACAAAGTATTTACCAACGAAAAGAAATAAAAATATTACTGGCAAACTTGCCAAAGTTGCACCTGCTAGCAAAAAACCCCAATCAATCTGATATTGACCAACAATTGAAGCTAAACCAACTGGAATTGTTCTTAAATCATCTCCGCTAATTAAAATTGATGCAAACATATACTCAGTCCAAGATATTACAAAACAAAAAATTGCTATACTTGCAATGCCTGGAGCAGCCAGTGGTAAGACAATGTTAAATAAAATTCTTAATCTAGAAGCTCCGTCAATATAAGCTGCCTCTTCTATTTCGTTAGGTATCATTTTAAAAAATGCTTTTAACATCCATACTGCAAATGGAGAGGCAAAAGTAACATTTATTATGATGAGAGAGAAGTAGCTATTTAGTAGTCCAACCTTACCTAACATTAGGTACATTGGTATAAGTAGTATAACACCTGGAAAAGCATAAGTTACCAATAAACTATGTTCTATTAATTGATTCCCATAAA
Organism: uncultured Alphaproteobacteria bacterium; assembly: GCA_902518985.1. Lineage (GTDB taxonomy): Bacteria > Pseudomonadota > Alphaproteobacteria > HIMB59 > CACPNW01. The sequence goes on from CABYIF010000003.1 coordinate 58,344, forward strand.
ATCTTAACTTATGCAAACCATAAGCGGCCAATAGTGATAAAATTACTGAAATTATCATAGAGATGAAAGAAACAATTAGACTATTTTTTAAATATTGAAGAATATCTGATGTAATTATTAGTTTATAATAATGCTCAAGAGTAAATGATAATGGAAAATAAGTTGGGTT
>CABYIF010000004.1 GCA_902518985.1 uncultured Alphaproteobacteria bacterium
GTGACAAAGGTTTTTACGCAAGAGATGAATTAAATACTCTCAATAAGTTTGATTCACATTTTATTGGTCATCCAACTAGAAAGGTCAAAGGAATAGAACATAATACAGGTGCTTTAGGTCACGGATTATCAGTAGCAGTAGGAATGGCAATAGGTCTAAAGCTAGATGAAAAACCACATAAAGTATTTACTCTTTTAGGTGATGGTGAGCTCAGTGAAGGCTCAATATGGGAAGGATTAATGTCAGCTAATAAATACCAATTAGATAATTTAATTATTATTATTGATAGAAATAGACTTCAAATTACTGGAAAGACTGAAGATGTAAATCCTACAGAACCACTAAAAGAAAAATTTTTGTCATTTGGTATGTCTGTTCGAGAAGTTGATGGAAATTCTGTTGAACAATTACAAGATATTTTTAGAAAAATACCTTTTGAAGAAAAAAAACCAAATCTTATTATTGCTAATACTGTTAAAGGAAAAGGTATAAGTTTTATTGAAAACCAAGTTATATGGCATCATAAGGTTCCTACCAAAAATGAATTTCAAGCCGCTCAAAAAGAATTAGATAATGAAAAATTAAGTTTAGAAAATGATTGAAAAAGCTAACTTAGAAATATTTGCAGAAACTTTACTTGATCTAGCAAGAAATGATAAAGATATCATTGTTGTTACAAGTGATTCTAGGGGATCAGGTAAATTAACAAACTTTGGAAAAGAACTTCCAGATCAAATTATTGAAGTTGGAATTGCTGAACAAAATTTAGTTGCAATTTGTGCAGGTCTATCAGCTGTTGGAAAAAAAGTATTTGGAGTATCTCCTTCTAGTTTTTTGACTGCAAGAGCTTTAGAACAAATTAAAAATGACATTGCTTACTCTAATCATCCTGTTACACTTGTTGGGATTAGTTCTGGTGTTAGCTACGGTCAACTTGGATCTACACACCACTCCATTCATGACATTGCTGTATTGAGAGCAATTAACAATTTAAATATTGTTATCCCTTGTGATAATTTTGAAACAAAAAAAACAATTCAATCGGCAGTAAATTTTGATGAACCATTATTTATAAGATTTGGAAAAAAACCAATGTTAAAAATACATAATGATAATCAATTATTTAAAATAGGCAAGGGTATCAGAATTAAAGAGGGTAAAGATATAGTGTTTATTGCAACGGGCGAGACTGTTCAAAGAGCATATCAGGCAATAGAAATACTTCAAAAAGATAATTTTGATTGCACACTAATTAGTATGCACACTATTAGACCTTTTGATGAGAGTCTTTTTTTAGAGTCTATAAAACATACCAAAGGTATTATAGCAATAGAAGAACATAGTGAAAGTGGAGGTTTGGGAGAAAAATGTGCAAGTATTTTAGCTCAAAAAAAAATAATGACGAACTTCAAAATTATTGGTTTTCCAGATGAATATATGGTCAATGGTTCACAAAGTGATGTTCTTGATCATTATAATATGGCGCCTAAAAAATTAGCAGAAATTGCAAAGAAACTAATAAGTTAATGTATTTATCACTTGATCAAAGTACTTCATCTACCACGATTTTTTTATATAATAAAAAATTTAAACTTTTAACTAAGCTTTCTAAATCACATAAACAGATTCAAAAATCCAGAGGTTATGTAGAGCATGATGCTAATGAAATAATGAAAAATATATTTTTTTTAGTAAAAAAAATTTCTAAAAAAATTAAATATAATAAGGATTTATTTTTAAGCATTACTAACCAAAGGGAAACCTTTGTAATATTTGACAAAAAATCAGGTAAACCTCTCCATAATGCAATTGTTTGGCAATGTAGAAGAGGTCAAAAAGTTTGTGATAAAATAAATAAATCAATAAAAAACAAAAATTTAATAAAGAAAAAAACAGGTCTTACTTTAGACACTTATTTTCCTGCTTCAAAATTAATAGAATTATTAAATTCAAATAAAAAAATTAAAGAAAAATTAAAAAATGGCTCAGCTTTATTTGGAACAATTGATACCTTCCTCATTTATCAGTTAACCAATCTAAAAAAATATTCAACTGACTTTACAAATGCGTCCAGAACTCTTTTTTTTGATAATGGGTCACTGGTTTGGAGTAAAGAACTTTTAAAATTATTTAAATTAAACTTAGAAAGTCTTCCAGAGGTGAGAGAAAGCTCATCAATATTTGGATACACAAATTTTAATGGGATATTAAATAAGAATATTCCTATTTCAGGAGTAATAGGAGATTCACAAGCTTCAATTTTTGCAAATCAATGTTTTAATAAGGGCAATACTAAAATTACTTTAGGTACAGGTGCCTCCATCTTAACAAATATAGGCCAGTCATTTGAACATAATAATAATATTATCACTACACTTTCTTATGTTTACAGAAATAAACCATTATATTCTTATGAGTGTCTAATTAACTATGCTGGAGCTACAATAAGTTGGCTTAAAAATAATTTAAAAATTATAAGTAATGAGAAAGAGACTAATCAAGTATTTGTTAATACTAAAAATACTGAAGGTTTAGTTTTTGTTCCAGCTTTTGTTGGTTTGAGCTCTCCTCATTGGAAGCCTAATAGTAAGGCATTGATATATGGATTAACACCTTCTATTAACAAGAATCATATAATAAGAGCAGCTCTTGAGTCTATAGCATTTCAAATTAAAGATTATCTAGATGATTTAGAGGTTAACAATAAAATAAAATATAATGATATTTTTATTGATGGAGGTATAGTTTCTAATACTTCATTTATTCAGTTCTTAACTAATACTTTAAATAAAAAAATATATGTAACTAATTATCAAGATATGTCTTCCTATGGAGCATTAATGATGGGTTTATTAGGTATGAAAATTAAAAAAAATTTCAAAGAAATGGCAGCACTAAAACAAAAATATTTAGTTTATACTCCATCAAAAAATAATTCAGCAAACAAAAGTTATGAAAAGTGGAAACTAGTTTTAAAAAAATTTTATTTTTAAAATCTATAAAAATTTATAAAGTGATTTCTGTGCAATTTTTAATGCAGTCATTGCATCATGATTAGATTGAGCTTCTTCAAGCGCTTTCATATCTAAATCATCCAAAGCCTTTTCTATTGATTTTAAGAAGTCAATTGCCTGATTAGCCATCTGTACACTATCTTCTCTAAATGGAAACTGATCAAGTTGCCAAACACCTTCCCAATTATTCTTTTTTAAAACATAAAAAAATTCAAATATTTCTATAGGATGCAAGCTACCAGCAATTAGATCGTCATCCCAAGATCTGTAATTGTCATTAACATCCATTCCAAATAAGCGACCATAATCTATAGCTAATTGAGCAGAGTCAGCAGCTGACTCACCGCCATAAATGGCATGTCCAAAATCAAGCAATATCCCAATATTTGGAAGTCCAATTTTTTCTATACCTAATAAAGTTCTAGAAACAGAGTCATAACTCATTTTAACTCTAGGCTCACGTGGCTTATATTCGATTACAAATTTTAGATCTGGATTTTCACTTGCTAGTCTTGCAACTCCATCCATTGAATTTTTCCATAATGTTCTGTGATCGACTTGAAAAGGATAATCCCATCCATCTTGACCTGGCCACAACTTAACATAAGCTGCATTAAAAAACCGCACGGCATCACAAGCCTGTGTAATAAGTTCATGAGCTCTATTACGAACGCCAGGGTCAGGATTTGTAAAAGCCCCTTTTCTAAATTCTTTAGTATAAATCTCTGGAGTAATTCCAATAACTTCTAAATTAACTTTATCTAGCTCATCCTTTATTTCTTGATTTGAAAAGGAGCCACCAAAATAAGGAAAATTAATATCTACAACTGAGAGATCCTTAACCTGACCTGCTAATTTAATAGCATCCAAGACACTTCTAGGTTCGCCGTAGCCTTCAGTATTATATCTATCAACGTATGTAGCAAAATGCCAAATACCCGCTCCAAATTTCTGAGTCATATATTTTCATACCATAATCTGAAAATAGTAGAAATCAAAACGATAATTTCTTTTTCCTGATTTTAGCTTCCATTTATCGAGATGGCACTTAAAAACTGCAAATTGACGCAATTGATACTTATATCAATAATTTTTTTAGGTTGTTTCAAATTTGACCTTGATTTGAAAACTTGCCCATATTAACGTCCCTCATCTAATAATTATTAGGAGGATATAATATGAAAAAACTTCTTATGACAGTTGTAGCAATCGTATTTGCTACAAGTGCAGCCTTTGCTGAAAGATACGTTATGGTAACTCACGGTGAAGGTAAAGATCCTTTCTGGCCAGTTGTGCAAAAGGGTGGTGAAGATGCAGCTAGAGCAATCGGTGCTGATTTCGAATACATCTACAACCCTTCAGCTGATATGGCAGATATGGCAAGTTCAATTCAAGCTGCTGCTGCGACTCAGCCAGACGGTATGGTAATTTCACTACCTGATCCAGATGCGTTAGGCCCTGCAATTAAAGCTGCTGTTGCCGCTGGTGTACCAGTTGTAACTATGAACTCAGGTCTTGAAAACTCAGCTGCTTTAGGTGCTTTAATGCACGTTGGTCAGCCTGAGTATCTTGCTGGTCAAAAAGCTGGTGCTAGAGCTGCTTCTGAAGGAGCTACTAAAGCACTATGTATGATTCAAGAAGCATACAATACTGCTCTTGTTGATAGATGTGAAGGTTATGGAGAAGCTGTTCCAATGGAATTTACAGATACTACTTCTGACCCAGCAACTATCGTAACTCGTGCAACTGCTGCTTTACAAGCTAACCCAGACGTTGATGCAGTTCTATCAGTAGGACCTCACGTTTGTGAAGGTGTTGCAAAAGCAATGGATGATCTTGGTATGAGTGGTATTCACCACGCATGTTTCGATTTAAGCCCAGGTGTTATGGACTTAATCGGAGCTGGTAAAGTTTCATTTACTATTGACCAACAACAAAGACTACAAGGCTATATGCCAATTATAGTTCTACACTTATACAATAACAGTGCAGGATTATTACCAGGTGCAAATATTCCATCTGGACCAGGATTTGTTGATAAGTCTAATGCTGCTTCAGTTTCAGCGTTAGCTGGTATCGATAGATAACAATTAATTTTAAGCCGCCTTCGGGCGGCTTTTTTTTACAATATTATGAATTCTAACGCACAACCTCAAAGAAAAGAATCAGATAGGCTAAAACCTAAAAGATGGTACTCAGCATTTTTTGCAAGACCAGAAGTTGGACCTTTGGGTGTTATGCTTTTACTTTTTGCAATGCTAGGTTATTTTTCAATCCCGCAAGGAGAGTTTTCATTAAATCCATTTGCTGGTGAAGGTTTTAATGCACTTGGAATTAGGAATAACTTTAGGGTTATTTCACAGTTAGGTATTGTTGCACTTGGAGCTGGTATGCTCATTATAGCAGGTGAATTTGATCTTAGTGTTGGTTCAATGATTGGTTTTGCTGGAGGAGCAATGGCGATGATACTTAAATGGGGATTTGCTGTTGTTATACCTTACATATCATTTGAAGGCAGTTTTCATTTAGAAGGTATAAAATTATTTGAAATAACAAATGTTTCTCCCTTAACAGCGCTTTTAATTACTTTAGTAATGACTCTTTCTTTTGGATGGTTTCAAGGCTTTATAATAGTTAAAAGCGGAATCGCTTCTTTTATTGTTACCTTAGGAGGTTTATTTTTCCTAAGAGGTCTTACAGAAGTTACATATCGAGCCTTTAATAAAAAACCTGATCAAACAGCTGGGTCTACAACAGTGACCGATCTTCCAGATATAAAAAATATCATCAATGTTCCTGGTCATGGAGAAATGGAAAGGGATGCTGCAAAAGCTTTGTCAAATGAAGAACTATTAGAAATTTTAAAAACAGCTCCAGAAAAAACAATTAATAAACTTACAGAACAACTAACATACATTAACGAAAAAGTTGCGGTTACTAAAACACTTTTACAAAAACAAAAGATGGTAGATACAATGCAAAATACTTTAGATAACGCTATAAAGTCAGGAAACGAATCAATGGTTGAAGCAATTCAGAAAAAAATTGATGCAGGTATTCAAGTACCAGAAATAGCAGCTAAAGCAGTAACAGATTTAGATTTAGCTAGAGAGTATTTAGATTCTTTTATCACTGCAAGACCAGTGGCTAATTTCTTTGGTGGAGATATTATGGAACCTTTCTTTGATTGGTTATACTTTACCGCCGATTGGAATGTAAATATGTTTGGTAACAAGTTTGCACCTGGACTTTATTCTTGTGTGATGATTTGGGTGTTATTAGCAATAATATGTTATTTTGTATTAAGTAAAACTCAAGTAGGTAACTGGATCTATTCCACAGGTGGTAACTTATCTGCTGCACAAGCAAATGGTGTGCCAACCAATAAAGTTAAAATAGGACTGTTTATGTTTACTGCTTTTTGTGCAACAATGTTTGCAGCGTGTCAGGTATTCGAAGTCAATACAGCTGATACAGCTAAAGGAAATCTAAAAGAATTAGAAGCTATCGCAGCAGCAGTAATTGGAGGAGTTGTTTTAACTGGGGGGTTTGGAACTATTTTAGGAATCATGTTAGGTGCTGTTATTTTTGGAATTGCAAAGGAAGCTTTCTTTTATATACCTGGTGTTGATGGATCATTTTATAGAGTATTCTTAGGCGCAGTATTAGTTGTTGCAGCACTTACAAATGAAAATATAAGAAAAAGAATAATGGGAAGTATTTGATGGATAAAAAGCCTTTAATTGAAATCAAAGATCTAGTTAAAAAATTTGGAAGCTTTACTGCTCTAAATGGAGTCTCTTTAGACGTATTCCCAGGAGAAGTTCATGCCTTGCTCGGTGATAATGGTGCCGGTAAGTCAACATTAATAAAAGTTTTATCTGGAGTTCATACTGCTACAAATGGTGAAATAAAGGTTGATGGAGAGATAGTAAAGTTTGCTTCACCAAGACAAGCATCTGATGCCGGAATCGGAACAGTTTATCAGGATCTCGCTTTAAATAATTTAACATCTGTTACATTAAATTTTTTCTTAGGTAGAGAATTAAAAAAAGGACCTGGTCCTTTTGGTCTTATGCAAATGGACGAAATGCATAAGATAACTATTGAAGAAATGTCTAAGATTGGAATTAATATTGCTGATCCAAATCAAAAGGTTGGAACAATGTCTGGAGGTCAAAGGCAAACTTTAGCAATTGCACGTGCAATTTATTTTGGGGCAAAAATATTAATCCTTGATGAGCCAACTTCAGCTCTTGGTCAAAAACAACAAATGGAAGTTCTAAAAACAATTAAAAAGGTTCAACGACTAGGTAATATTGCCATTATTCTTATCACACATAACGAAATTCATGCACGACTTATTGCAGACCGTTATACCTTCTTAAGTTTGGGTGAAGTTATTGGAAATGGTTTAGCGAGTGAGCTTGGTGGAGAAGATGTAAAAAGATTAATGGCAGGTGGCGCAGAAATAGGCGACCTTGCAAAGGAGTTAGATCTAAAATAGATCATACCATTTGACTATATCTATGTTTTTTGATTAATTAATTGGATGTTATTAGCTAAGAATGACGATTATAATAAACAAGACGTTCTAAATGAACTTTTAAAAGGTAGTGGTGTCGTTGTAATTAAAGATGTTTATAGTTCTGAAGATATTGAAATAACAAGAAATATTATTAATGAATTTGCTTCTACACAAGAGCAAAAAGAATCTCATTTTAATGCTGAAGCAGAAGCCTCAGGTAAAATTCACTTACAGCAAAGAGTATGGAACCTTTTTGGAAAGGGAGCGATTTTTGGAAAACTAATCTCTAGCGATGTTATATTTGATATAATGTCTTCTTTTTTAGGAAATGAATTTACTTGCGGATCTTATTGCGCAAGTAGATTGATGCCAGGAGCACCTGGTCAGGAATTACACATAGATTATCCTTATTGGGATTATTATAAAAAAGATACATTTCCAATGGGATTGAATAGTTCTTTCCCTCAAAATTGTCAGGCCACAATTCCCTTAGATGTTTGCTCTGAATTATCAGGTGCAACCGCTTATGTTCCAGGATCTCAAAAAAAACTTCATTATCCTAATGATAAAGATGATTTTTCTGATCAAAAACAAATGACAGCAAATCCTGGTGATTTAGTTTTATTTAATGGTAACTGTTGGCATGGTGCATCACCAAATAATTCTGATCATCAAAGAGCTGTTTTGCTAATAGAATTTCTTCCTAAATATATTAAACCAGTAGAGGATCTTGTAACTTATCTTGATGATAATTTTAAAAAAAACTGTCCTGATAGAGTCAAACAACTTTTAGGATTAAATTATAAATATCCAAAAATCATGGATGTAAGTAAGACTGTAAATGATATTGGATTAGGCTATAAAGCCAAATAAATTTCTATGAAAAATATTGGTGTAATTGGATGCGGTAATATTCTTGAAACTTATTTGAGATCTCAAGAATATTTTAATAATATCAATTTTGTGTCATGTTCAGATATTAATATGGAGTTAGCTAAAAAGACTGCTTCAGAAAATAATCTAAAAGCGCAAACAGTTGAAGAATTATTAAGTGATAATTCAATAGATATAGTTTTAAACATTACAATTCCTCAAGCTCATTTTGAAGTATCCAAAAAAATATTAGAAGCAGGAAAGCATGTCTATTCAGAAAAACCCATGAGCGTCAAATATGATCAAGCAAAAGAATTGCTTGAAATTTCTAATAGAAAAAATTTATATTTTGGTAATGCCCCAGATACTTTTCTTGGAGGTGGCGGTCAATTATCTAGAGAAATTATTGACTCAAATGAACTAGGAGAAATACTAACTGGTAACTTTATTTTTGCCTTTCCAGGCGTTCAAGATTTTCATCCAAATCCTGAGTCTTGGTTCCAAGATGGTGGAGGGCCTTTAATTGATATGGGTCCTTATTTTTTTACAACACTTGTTAACCTATTAGGACCTGCTAAAAATATTAGAAGCAGAGGAGTTAAGTTTTCTAATAAAAGAGAATATAAAGCAGGACCAAAAAAAGGAAAATATTTTAATGTTGATATTCCTACTTCGTATATGTTTAATTTAGAATTCCAGAATAAATCAATTATACAAGGTTTTATTTCTTTTGATGTTTTAAATCACAAAAGAAATCACGTTGAACTTTATGGCACAAAAGGATCAATCATTGTGCCTGACCCAAATATGTTTGGTGGTCCTGTAATGACATCTGGCCAGTTAGGTTCAGATTGGCTAGAACATAGTGTTGAATCTAAGCCTTTAGGTAAAACAAATATATTTAATAAAACTGTTAGAAGTAATGAGGCACCAAAGCAGTCTAATTACAGAGGTGTTGGATTGTCTGAAATGGTTGACTCCATTGAAAATCAAAGACAACAAAGATGCAATGGAGAACTTGCCTTACATGTTCTTGATATTATTGAAAGTGCCATGGTAGCTGCAAATGATAAAACAGAAGTAAATATGAGATCAACTTGTAAAAAACCTCAGCCATTTAATGATAAAGAAATTATAAATTTGTTGAAATAAATTTTTATATTATTATATTTTAGTCAATTAATTTAATAAGAAAATACTTTATATTATGAAAGTTGATTTAAATAAGTGGTATAGACCTGAGGTAAACAAAGAAGAATTTAAAAAACTTTGTGAAAAATCTGATTGGCAAGGTTTCAAACATGTTGTTATTTATTTTAGCACTCTCTTTTTTGTCGGATATCTAGCATATTATACATATGGCACATGGTGGAGCTTAATATTCTTTCTTATATATGCTAACATTTATGCGTGTAGTGATTCCATATGGCATGAGACAGGTCATCAAACAGCTTTTAAGTCAAAATTCTGGAATAACTTTTTTTACCAAATTGCAAGTTATATGGATAATTTTGAACCAGTTAGATGGAAGTGGTCGCACTTTAAGCATCATACTCAAACAGCATATGATGAGCCTCATGATTTTGAAATTGCCATAAGAAAGCCAACTGACTTATTTTTGTTTTTTTCATATTTTATTCCATTTTCTCAAATGATAACTTTTCATAAAACTTTACAATTTGAAACTATTAAACATGCTATAGGTATAACTACACCAGTTATGAAGCATGCTATTCCTGAAAAGGAAAGATATAAATGTAGACGGTCTGCAAGAATACACGTTAGTATATGGTTAATAGTTATTGTTAGTTCTATTTACTTTCAATCTTGGCTACCTGTTTTATATTTAGTTCTTCCTGGATTTTATGGAAAAACACTTGTAGCTTGCTTTGGATTAACACAACATACGGGGCTGCAAGAAAATATTAAAGATCATAGATACAGCACAAGAACGGTTTATCTTAATCCAATATTTAGTTTTTTATATTGGCATATGGAATATCATATTGAACATCATATGTTTCCAACTGTACCTTCTTATAACCTACCAAAACTACATGAGATGATAAAGGATAAGATGCCACCGGCTAAAAGAGGATTATTAGGAGCTTATAAAGAAATTTTACCGGCCATTTTTAAACAAGCTAGAAATCCAGATTATCAGATTAAATTAAGTGTTCCTAGTTAATTTTTTCAGCTAACTCTAGAAATTTATCAAATTCATTATCTTCTATTTGAACCGTTATTTTAGGATCATTAAAATTTTTGTTTATTGTGTCCTCATGAAATTCTCTAAAAGCTCTCACTCTCTCATTTTGTAATCTTTGATATTCTTTTCTAAAATTTCTGTAAACCCTAGCATGTCTAGGTATATGGCCATCATTCCATCCTAAAACATCATTTGAAAATAAAAACTGTGCATCACAATCTGAGCCACTTCCCATTGACATTGTAATTATTTCAACCTTTTTTGTAATAACCTCTGCAACTTTTGGAGGAACAACCTCAAGCTCAACACCAATTACCCCAGCCTCTTGTAATTCTAGAGTATTTTTTAAAACCCCTACTGCTTCAACTGCAGTTTTACCAATTGCTCGAAGACCGCCAATCCATGTAGATTTTCCAGGAACTAGACCAACATGACCTATTGTTGGAATATTTTCTTGGCGCATTGCCTTGATCCATTTTAAACTATAATTTCCGACATAGATGCAATCTACTCCAAAAGATAAATAATTATGTGCATATTTAATAGCTTCGTATTCAGAAGCAGGTGGATAGGGACCAGATGATTGCATAAAGCAATTTGGCGCTACTTCACGTATTTTTTTTACATCATCTAAAGTAGCATTAATACCAAATCTTGGCAGGTCATGAGCAGCAACAATATAATCAATACCTGCTTCTTCTGCAGCTGCACCTTCTTCAATAGTATGAACAAATAGATTACTTAGTTGTCTCTTACCCTTTGATTTTAAATAATCATAAACGGTTAATTTTTTTCTCAACAAAATTTAATTTACCAACTACCTGAATTCTCCATGGATTTCCATGGTTCTTGTTCTGGTAGTGACTCTCCTTCTTGTAAGATTTCAATCGATATTCCGTCAGGTGAACGAACAAAAGCCATATGACCATCTCTTGGAGGTCTATTAATTTTAACACCGTTTTTCATTAGTTTGTCACAAATCTCATAGATATTTTTTACACTATATGCAAGATGCCCAAAATTTCTGCCACCTCCATACTCTTCCTTATCCCAATTATAAGTAAGTTCTAATAAGCCAGTTTTTTCATCACTATTTTCTGCTGCTAAAAAAATTAATGTAAATCTTCCTTTTTCACTCTCTCTTCTTCTTATTTCTTTTAATCCTAAAAGATTACAATAAAAATTTAGAGATTTTTCAATATTTTCTATTCTAACCATTGTGTGTAAATATTTCATATAATATTTATTATATTTAATTTATTTTTAGACTACAATTAAAATATAATTAAAATCATAGAGGGGAAGAAATGCAAGATTATTTTAAGAATATACCTGAAATACAATTCGAAGGGGAAGATAGTAACAACCCATTAGCTTTTAAATTCTATGATGAGAACAAAAATATTTTAGGAAAATCGATGAAAGAACATTTCCGCTTTGCAACTTGTTATTGGCATACTTTTACTTGGCCAGGATTGGACCCCTTTGGCGGACAAACGTTTGAAAGACCATGGATGAAAAGTGGCGATTCAATGAAAATGGCAGAGGAAAAACTTAATTGTGCCTTTGATTTCTTTACTAAAATAAAGACACCATTTTTCTGTTTCCACGATAGAGATATTGCTCCAGAAGGGTCAAACTACAAGGAAACACAAAAAAATTTCATGTACATTGTTGATTTAATGGAGAAGAAGATTGAAGAAACAAAAATGAAATTATTATGGGGTACTGCTAATGCCTTTTCACATAAAAGATATATGAGTGGAGCTTCAACGAATCCAGATCCAGAAGTATTTGCCTACAAAGCAGCACAAGTTAAAGATTGCATGGACGCAACATTAAGACTTGGTGGACAAAACTATGTTTTGTGGGGTGGCAGAGAAGGTTATGAAACAATATTAAACACTAACATGTCTAAGGAAATGGATAATTTGAAAAGATTTCTTGAATTAGTAGTTAATTATAAACATAAAATTGGATTTAAGGGTCAAATTTTAATTGAACCTAAGCCACACGAACCAACAAAACATCAGTATGATTTTGACTCTGCAGCATGTCTTGCTTTTATTAGAAAAGCTGGACTTGAAGGAGAAATTAAACTTAATATAGAAGCAAATCATGCGACTCTATCTGGACATAACTATGAACATGAAATAGCATACGCAATTGCAAATAATGCATTGGGAAGTTTAGATATTAATAGAGGTGATACATTAATTGGTTGGGATACAGACCAGTTTCCAAATAATCCAGCTGATTTAATTATGGCCTTTTACTTTATATTCAGTAATGGAGGACTTGGTAATGGAGGATTAAATTTCGATGCTAAGATTAGAAGGCAATCTATTGATCCGGAGGATTTGTTTTACGCACATATTGGTGGAATGGATGTTTGTGCTAAAACATTAATTGCTGTTGAAAAATTAATTAAAGATAATGTTATTCCAAAATTCATAGAAGATCGATATTCTGATTGGGATAGTGAATTAGGCAAATTTATACATAATAAAGATGCATCATTAGACTCTATCCATAAAAGAGTTATCGATAGTAATATTGAACCAAAAACACGATCTGGAAGACAAGAATATTTGGAAAATATTATAAACAAATATTTATAGAACTTATTTAATAAGTTAAGTATTTAGATATTATTAAGGTATTAGTATTAGTAACGTGAAGTATTTTGAATTAGATACACAATCTCAGTTTAAAGAAAAAAACCTATGTTTGGCAATAGGTAATTTTGACGGCTTTCATAAGGGGCATATTGCAATACTTGAATCTTTGAAAAAAATTGCCAACCAAAAAAAACAACCTATTGCTATTATGAGCTTTAATCCCCACCCAAGAGAATTTTTTGAAAATAAAAATGAAAATTTCAATATTTATTCCAAATTAGATAAAATTAATTTTCTTAAGAAATTTGGTATCGATATTTATATTGAATTTATTTTTGATAAAAATCTATCAGATTTAACTGCTAACGAATTTGTTAAAAATATTTTAGTTGATAAGCTTGATATAAAAAATGTGGTTGTAGGTAAAGATTTTAAATTTGGTAAAAATAGATCTGGTAACTTTAAAACATTAGATAATTTTTCAAAAGAAAATAATTTTGATGTTCATTTAATAGAGTCAGTAATGCTTTCTGATGGTTCTGACAAATATTCCTCTTCGATAATTAGAAGTAATATAAAAAATGGTGAAATAGAAAAGGCAAATTTTGCTTTAGGGCGCAATTGGCATATGACTGGAAAAATTATCGAAGGTGATAAAAGAGCAAGAAGAATCAATTTTCCAACTGCAAATGTAATACCTGGTAATCATATTTTTCCAAAAAAAGGAGTTTATTGTGTTAAAGTCAATATTAATAATGAAAAATATTTAGGTATTTCAAATTTTGGTGAAAGACCCACCGTTGATGGTTCTAAATTACTCTTGGAAACTCATATATTTAATTTTAATCAAGAAATATACGGTTATGATTTGACTGTTGAATTTCTTACATTTATTAGATCTGAACAAAAATTTGCTAATTTTGATAAATTAACTAAACAGATTAAAAAAGATATAGAAACAGCAAGAAAATATCACAACGTTTAATGGAATATAAAGATACAATATTTTTACCAAAAACCTCTTTTGAAATGAGAGCAAATTTACCATCTAAAGAACCAAAAATTTTAGAGGATTGGAATAAAGAACAAATATTCAAAAAATTAAGAGAAAAATCTAAGGGTAGAGAAAAATTTATACTTCACGATGGTCCCCCATATGCAAATGGTCACATTCACATGGGCACTGCACTAAATAAAATTTTGAAAGATGTAATAGTCAGAACTCAACAAATGTCTGGCAAAGATTCAATTTATGTACCAGGATGGGATTGTCATGGATTGCCTATTGAATGGAAAATCGAAGAAGAGTACAGAAAAAAAGGAAAAAATAAAGATGATGTTCCAATAGTTCAATTCAGAGATGAGTGCAGAGAATTTGCTGAAAAGTGGATAGAAATCCAAAAAAAAGAATTTCGTCGCTTAGGCGTAGAGGGTGACTGGAACAATCCATACCTTACAATGTCTAATCAAGCAGAAGCTCAAATTGTAAGAGAGTTAGGAAAATTTTTAATTGATGAAAGTTTATATAAAGGTGCTAAGCCAGTTCTTTGGTCTGTGGTTGAAAAAACTGCTTTAGCTGATGCGGAGGTGGAATATGAAGAACATACTTCAAACACAATATATGTTAAGTTTCTGATTTCTAATTCAGAGGATAAAGATTTAATTGGATCAAGCATAGTAATTTGGACTACAACTCCTTGGACAATACCTGGTAATAGAGCCTTGGCTTATGGAAAAGAATTAGATTACTGCATTATAAAAGTAAATGAAGCTGAGAGCTCAAGTTTATTAAAAACTAATGAAAAATTAATTTTTGCTAAAGAATTATTAGAAAAAGTTACAAGTGAAATCGGTATAAAAAAATATTCAATATTAAAAACATTCAAGGGTAGCAATTTTTTATCTTGTGAGTGCGAGCATCCTTTTAAAGAGTTAGGTTATGAGTTTATAGTTAGACCTTTTCATGGTAATTTTGTAAACTTAGAACAAGGAACTGGTATTGTTCATATTGCCCCTGGTCATGGAGATGATGATTATGTGCTTGGAATAGAAAATAATGTTGATATTATTCAAACTGTACAAGATGATGGAAAATATAATCATCATGCAATAGGTTTTGAAGGCGAACATGTCTATAAAGTTGATCAGAAAATTGCTGATAAACTTAGAGAATTCTCAAAACTTTTATTTCAAGGAACTTTAAGACACAGCTACCCACATTCTTGGAGATCTAAAGCTCCGTTAATTTATAGAAATACTCCTCAATGGTTTATTTCAATGGAAAAAAAGGATTTAAGAAAAATTGCATTAAGATCTATTGATGAAACTATTTTTTACCCACCTCAGGGGCAAACTAGGTTGCGATCAATGATTGAGACCAGGCCAGATTGGTGTGTGTCGAGACAAAGGGTCTGGGGCGTACCTCTTCCATTATTTATTAACAAAAAAACAGGACAACCTCTTAGAGATAAAAAAATTGTAAATAGAATCGCAGATATTTATGAAAAAGAGGGAAGTAATACATGGTTTACCGAAGATCCTCAGCGTTTTTTAGGAAAAGAATATTCCAAAAATGATTTTGACCAAGTTAAGGATGTTGTTGAGGTCTGGTTTGATAGTGGTTCTACCCATGCATTTTGTCTTGAGAAAAGACCTGATTTAAAGTGGCCAGCATCAATGTATTTAGAGGGAAGCGATCAGCACAGGGGATGGTTTCATTCTTCTCTGTTAGAGTCTTCAGGAACAAGAGGTCGTGCACCTTACGATAGTGTCTTAACACATGGATTTGTTGTCGATGGTAAGGGAAGAAAAATGTCTAAATCACTTGGTAATGTTATTTCTCCAGATGACATTCTTAAACAATATGGAGTAGATATATTAAGGTTATGGGTAGTAGCTTCAGATTATTATGATGATTTAAAGTTAGATAGAGGGATTCTACAATCTCAAGCAGAATCTTATAGAAGAATAAGAAACACTTTCAGATTTTTAATAGGCAATCTAAATAATTTTAGTAGTCAGGAACTTGTTAAAGAAGAAGATTTTCCAGAACTTGAAAAATATCTCCTTCATCGTTTGTGGGAAGTTGATCAAATAATTAAAAAATGTGTTGGAAGTTTTAATTTTCATCTAATGTTTACCACATTACTAAATTTCTGTTCAAATGATCTTTCGGCTTTTTACTTTGATATTAGAAAAGATGTAATTTATTGTGATAATGAAAAATCACATACACGAAAATCATCAAGAACTCTTTTAAATATTATATTCAATTATTTAGTCAGATGGTTTGCTCCCTCAATTTCTTTTACAACTGAAGAAGCTTGGAAAGCTATGGGCAATAAAACCAGTATACATTTAGAGGATTTTTTGACTTGTAATGATACTTATCAAAATATTGACATAAATAATAAATGGTCAATAGTCAGAAATATAAGAAAAGTTGCAACAGGAGCAATTGAAAAAATGCGTGAAAATAAAACTATTAGATCTAGTCTGGAAGCTCATTTAGATATATTCGTTAGTGATGATATATTTAAAAAAATTAGAGATGTATCATTTGATGAAATAGCCATTACTTCTTCTTTTAAACTAAACACTCTAGAAGATAAAACGAATGGCTTTGAACTAGAAGAACTTCCAAATATCAAAGTTAAAGCAACTAAAGTTATTGGTAATAAATGTCAAAGATGCTGGAAATATGAAGAAAGACTAATTAATGATGAAATTTGCAAGCGATGCAATAATGCCATAACCTAAATTAGTGAAATACATTTTAATATTTACGATATTAGTTTTAGTTGATTTAATTACTAAATTTTTTGTTAAAAATTTGTTTGTTTTAAATCAACTAGTGAAAATAAATAAATTTTTAGATATTGCCTACATCCAAAATTTTGGTGTATCATTTGGTTTGTTATCAGGCATAGTTTCTTATTGGTTTTTGATTATAATTGGATTGATTGTAGTTTTATTTATTTTATATTTAATGGCTATTTCAAAAAACAAATTAGAAAAAATAGCTTATTTTATTATAATTGCAGGCGCAATCTCCAATATACTTGATAGATCCATAAATACATATGTTGTTGATTTTATATTAGTTCATTATGAAAGCTATTATTGGCCAGCTTTTAATTTTGCAGATATTTATATTACTATTGGTATTATCGTGTTAATAATAAGTTTCTTTACTAAATCTGAAGAGAATAAATGAAAAAAATAATTAGCATCATTATTATTTCTAATTTATTTCTAGCATCTTGCAACTCTGTAAGAGATAGCGCAGGTGTAAATAGAAAGTCAATTGATGAATATACTGTAGTCGAAAATCCACCATTGGTTATTCCCCCTGACTTTAATTTACTTCCTCCTGAGCAAATGGAGTCAAGAAGCATTGAAGATGCAGAAAGTGATTTAGCAAAAGAAATATTATTTGGTCTAGAAGATAGCTCAGACACCTCATTTTCAGACAACTCTTTAATGTCAGTAATACTTGATGAAACAAAAGCTAATGAAGTAAACAGTAATATTAGAGAATTAATAAATGAACAATTTGCTGGAGAAAAATCAACAATTAGTGATGAAGAAAATTTTGATAGTGAGAATGATTTAAATTCAGCAATTAAAGAAACTAAAAATAAAGGAAACAATAATAATAATCACAAAGAAAAACAAAAAAAGAAAAAAAGATTTTTCTTTTTTTAAATTTTAAATGGAAATCAAATACATAAATACAAATTTTAATAATATTAAAAATACCAAATTATATGATAAAAAGATTTTAGATATTATTGCAAATCTACCAGCCTTAAATATTATTAATAATAATAAATTATTAAATGATACAATAAAAATAATTAAACAATTTGAACTAAATAAAAAAAAATTTGTTTTATTAGGCACTGGTGGTTCAAATCTAGGCGCACGTGCATTACATAATTTTAACAATAATAAAAAAGTAAATATAGAATTTTATGATAATATAGATCCTGTTACTTTTGAAAAATCATTTGAAGATATTGATTTTAGCTCAACAGGTTTTATAGTTGTATCAAAGTCAGGTAGTACTCCAGAAACACTAGCACAATTTTCCTCTTTATATCAAATGGCATTACAAAGAAATTATTTAGATAAATTTTTATCTAATACG
The DNA here is from genome assembly GCA_902518985.1 of uncultured Alphaproteobacteria bacterium. Taxonomy (GTDB): domain Bacteria; phylum Pseudomonadota; class Alphaproteobacteria; order HIMB59; genus CACPNW01. The sequence goes on from CABYIF010000004.1 coordinate 18,398, forward strand.
CTAGTAATAACTGAATTTAAAAACTCTCCTCTTTATAAAATATCAAAAGATAAAAAATGTTTATTGTTAGAGCATGATAATAAAATTGGAGGTCGGTATTCTATATTTTCTAATGTAGGAATTGTTCCTGCAATATTATCTGGAATAAATATATCAGAATTATACAATGGAGCTGCAGAAATTTATAATAATATTGAAAAATATTCTGCTCTTAATCTAAGTAAATATTTGTGCATGCAAGAAAATCAAAAATATTCATCAAATGTATTGATGACTTATTCAGATAATTTGTATTTTTTTGGTAAATGGTATTTACAATTATGGGCTGAGAGTATTGGAAAAAATAAAAAAGGCATTACAGCAATACATTCTATAGGAACTACTGATCAACATAGTCAATTACAATTATATTTAGATGGGCCAAATGATAAATTTTTTACATTTATAACCACTGATCACTCAAAAAAAGGACTTGTAATAAACAATGAAATTTTTGAAAATACAGATGTAAATTATTTTAAAAATAAAAGAATGGGTGATTTAATGGAGGCAGAGCAACGAGCAACCATTGAAACATTTAAATTAAATAAATTTAGTTATAGAGAAATCACAATTCCAAAGATTAATGAGAAAAATTTAGGTAAATTATTAACTTTAAGTATAATTGAAACTATTTCATCTTGTATCTACTTAGACGTTAACCCCTTTGATCAACCAGCTGTAGAACAAGGAAAAATTCTCACAAGAGAATTCCTAAGATAAAATTAAAAAACTCAAATTAGTTTTTCCATATTTTTTTTGATTAATTAATTTTAGTTTGTTCGGAATTTTAAATTTATCTTTAATACTGGTCTCAATTCCAATTATAGTTTCTTTATTTACTTTATCTTGGAGTTTTACTAGTAAAGTACTAATGTCGTATTTGTTATATGGTGGATCAATGTAAATTATTGAGATGTTTTTAAATTCTATATCTAATCTTGATTTTACCAAATCTTCTATAATAATTTCATATTGATTTTCTTGACATAATTTTTTACAATTTTTTTCTAGAATTTTTGATACATCTTGATTATTTTCATAAAAAATTACGTTTTCTATGCCTCTAGAAACAGCCTCTAAGCCCATCGTTCCAATTCCAGCAAATAGATCAAGAAAAATTTTTTTATTAAAAAGATCATAAGAGTTTTTTAAAGAATAACTTTCAACTATTGAAAAAAAGGCTTCCCTTTTTAGTGAGGAAGTTGGTCTCACAAATTGAGAAATACTAATTAGCTGTGTTTTTTTTAGTTTACCTCCGGTTATTCTAATCATGTTTTATAATTCTAATTTTTTCTATTTTACCAACTTTTAATTTTCCAAGTTTATATGGCCCAAATCCGACTCGTAATAATTTAACAATTTTCCATGAAAAAAAACTACAAATATTTCTAATTTCTCTATTTTTACCCTCTTTTAACTTAAATATTAACCATGTGTAACTTTGAGATTGTTTCTCAATTACTAATTTTACTCTGTTATATTTTATTTCCTCTATCTTTATCCCTTTATTAACTTTCTGAATATCATTCTTATTTACAATCCCATTTACACAAACTCTATATGTTCTTTCAATATTTGAAGTTGGTAATTCTAAAAATCTTGAATAATCACCATTATTTGTTAACAAAATTAAGCCTTCACTCATATAATCTAGCCTTCCAACGCTAATTAATTTTGGCATCCCTTTTGGTAAAAGATCAAATATTTTATTTCTTTTAAAATTATCTTTAGTACTACAGATATATTTTACAGGTTTATACATTTTCCAAAGTTCAACAGTATTTAATTTTTTTAAAATTTTATTATGAATTTTAATTATATCTTTATCGTTAACCTTATGGCTTGGATGAGAACATACCACATTATTTATGTAAACTTTATTTTGGAAAATTAATTTTTCAGCTTCTCTTCTAGAGCAATAACCTGAATTTGAAATATATTTTGCTATTCTTATGTTCACTATATATTTTTAATAAAGTTATTTAAAATCTTGGAGTCATATTGGGTAATTATAAATTCGGGATGCCATTGCAAGCCAATACACCATTTGTGTTTATTATGTTCAATACCCTCGATTATACCATCCTTTGATATTGCAGATATTTTAAAATCTTTTCCTAGTTTTTTAATTGCTTGGTGATGAGCACTATTTACTTTTATAGTATTTTTTTTACAAATATTAAATAATTTACTTTTTTTAGCGATATTAACACTATGGCTAGTTTCATTCCTAGGATTTAATTGTTCATGATTTATTGGTTTTTTTTTCAAGTTTTGAATTAATGTTCCTCCACTAGCAATATTCATAAGTTGGGCTCCCCCACAAATACCTAAAATAGGCTTGTTTAATGATAAAAATTTTTTATAAATTTTTATTTCAAAATTAGTTCTTTTGTTTTTTATATTTTTTGCTCCATTTCTTTTTTGATTATAAAACTTAGGATTAATGTCAAAATCTCCTCCTGTTATGATTAGAGCATCAAGAAATTCGCTAAAACTATTAACTAATTTATTATCGTGAGAAAGAGGTATGGGTATAGCATCATATTTAACTATACTTGACAGATAGTTCTCTCTCAATGCATACCAAGGGAATTTTGAATAATGTCCTCCTTTTTCACTATCAAGAGTAATGCCAACTAAAGGTTTTTTCATTATAGTATATATAATATACATGACACATAGGTTCCATAATGAACGTTGATTATTTTATGAATGAGGCAATAGTTGAAGCTAATAAAGCACTGGCTTTCAATGAAATTCCTGTTGGAGCAGTAATTGTGGATAATAATACTGAAAAAATAATTTCCAGAAATTATAATCAAATGAATAGATTAAATAATGCAATCAGACATTGTGAAATAGATATAATTTTTGATACTTGTAAAAAATTAAACCAAAAATATCTTGAGGATACAACAATCTTTGTAACACTCGAGCCATGCTCAATGTGCGCTAGTGCAATTAGTAAAGCGCATATACACTCTCTATACTATGGCGCATTTGATGAAAAGAATGGAGGTATTGAAAATATAAGAATAACTTTTGAAAGAAAAAATATTTTTACTCCTAATATTTATGGTGGAATAATGGAAGATAAATGTAAAAAATTATTAAAGAATTTTTTTAAGAGCATGAGATGAATACAAAAATTAATATACCTGAATTCGAAGTCTCCGAGTTTAACAAAGCTTTTAAAAATATTATAGAAACTAATTTTAATTATGTAAGAATTAAGGGGGAAATATCTGAAATAAAAACTGCTACAAAAGGTCAAATATATTTAACATTAAAAGATAATGACTCAATTTTAAGTGGTGTAATTTGGGATCAAAAAAAAAAATATCTTGATATTATTCCCGAACTTGGGCTTGAAATAATAGCGACTGGAAAAATTACTACATGGTCTAGATTTAAAACTACTTATCAAATCGATATTGATAAAATTGAAATTGCTGGTGAAGGTGCTTTATTAAAAATAATAGAAGAAAGAAAAAAAAGGCTACAAAAAAAAGGTTATTTTGAAATAGATAAGAAAAATTCTTTACCTTATTTACCAAGTAGAATTGGGATTATAACTTCACCAACTGGTTCAGTAGTTTACGACATTATTAATAGGGTAAATGATCGATTTCCTATGCCTTTAGATATATGGCCGGTTTCTGTTCAAGGTATTGATGCAGTTTCAAGTATAATTAATGCAATTGATGGTTTTAACGAAATGATAAAAGATAAGCCAGATGTTATTATTATTGCCAGAGGTGGAGGAAGTACAGAGGACTTAATGGCATTTAATGATGAGAAATTAGCTATTAAAGTATTTGAATCAAAAATACCAATTGTATCAGCCATAGGTCATGAAACAGATACTACTATTATTGACCTAGTTTCTGATTTACGAGCTTCCACACCAACTGCAGCAGCAGAAAAAACTGTTCCAGTTAAAAATGAAATTGAGGGACAATTAAAGAATTTTCATTTCCAATTAGAAAACAAACTGAAGTCTAAATTATCAATAATTAGAGATAACTTAGAATATTTAAACAAACTGTTAAAAGCACCAATTTTTATTATTAATATTTATGGAGATAAAATTAACCAATCACTTAAAAAAATAGATTTATCTATAAAAAATAAACTTAATTTAATAAACCTTAATTTATTAAACGTGAAAAAATCGATTAATTCACCTGATAATATTTTAAAAATAAAAAAAATGTCAATTAAAGAGCATACAAAAAATTTAGAAAGCAAAATAGTTGAAAAATATAATAACAATAAGTTAAATCTTAAATCAAACTTAAGGTTGTTAAATTCAAATTCAGTTTCAACAAACCTTAAAAAAGGCTATTCAATTCTTACTCAAAAAAATAAAATACTTAGTAGTGTAAAAAAAATTAATATAAACTTGGACCTAGAAGCAAAACTCTCAGACGGAAAACTGAAAGTTAATGTAAAAAAAATTAATTGAATCTTTTATGTTGCCAAAACCATTGTGTTGGATTTGAAGTTATCCAATTTTGGATCAATTTATGAATATTTTCCATCATTTTAGAGTCATCAATATTTTCATTATTATGGTATATTGGTTCCTGAAAACTTAGCTCAATCTGACCATTTGCTAGTCGTGTATTCCTAATTGGAACAATTGGTAAATTAAATTTACGCGCAATTTTCAAAAATCCAATTTGGGTTTTTACTTTTTTGTTAAAAAAACTTATACTTTCACCAGCTGAGTCTTTTTGATCTATTAACAAAACAATTGAAAAATTATTATTTATCGCCTCTACTAAATCTTTGGCACTTTGTTTGCCTTTAGGAGTATAAAAATTATCATCTGACAGTAATGTATTTTTTCTAATTTTTAAAATTAATTTATCTAAAAAAAAATTATTTATATGTCTGTAAATACCACCTATCTGTAAATTTAACCTATCTAACATTGGAACTAAAATTTCCCAATTAGACTGATGTATGCTTATATAAATTGCCTGCTGTTTTTTTTCTTTCAAATCTTTAATATTAGATAGCCCAGAGAGTGTAATTTTTCTTTTATTTATAAGATTTTTGAATTTTAATAACTCACTTATTGTCATCCCAATATTATTCCAACTTTCATCAATTATTTCTCTTATTTTGTTCTTTTCTAATTTAGGAAAAACAAACTTACAGTTATTCATAGCCGTCTTATCAGCGCTTGAGAATTTTCCAAAAGTTCTAAAAATAAAAGATCCAAATTTTTTTGAATAACTCAATGGTAAGAATTCTAGTATAAAAAATAATACTCTCACAAAAATATATTGTAAAAAATATAAAAGTATTTTCATAAGGAATACTCATTAATTTTGTTTTCTAAAAGATTGCTCAATATTTCAATAAATAATTGCTCGTCTTCAAACTCAATCTCACCATTCAGAGTTGTCACTAAAGATCGATAAGATTTAGGAATTCTTACAAAATCTTTTTTTGTTGTAACGAGTATTGATTTTGTAATATTTGCCATTTCTGCTAAATTTAACATATCATTTTCATCAAAAATATGATGATCTGGATAACTGATCTTTTTTTCCAAAATTGCGCCTTGCTCATTAAGTGAATTATAAAACTTATCTGGGTAAGCTATGCCAGCAAAAGCTGTAACCTTCTGTTTTTTGTAAATCATATTATTCTTGCTTATTTTAAAGTTTGCATGAATTAAAGGTACAGTACTTGGTATTTTTCTTTTAACATCTTCAGTTATTTCGCCAATGACAATTATTAAATTAGCTCTCGAAATTCCTCTTGATATACTTTCTCTTAACGGACCTGAAGGAATTACTCTTTTATTACCAAATCCTTGCTCTCCATTTATTACAATAATTGAGAAATCCTTTTGCAATGTAGGATTTTGAAATCCATCATCCATAATTATGCAATCAGCGCCATTTTCTCTTGCCAACATAAATGATTTATTTCTATCTTTACCTATCCAAGTTGGGGCTATTTCTGAAAGCAATAAGGACTCATCACCCACACTTTGTGCTGAATGCCATTCTTTTATGAGTGTATTGTTTGTTTCAATACCCCCGTAACCTTTAGTTACAAAATGTGGTTTGTAACCATTTTTTTTTAGTAGGGTTCCCAATTTTATTGCAACAGGAGTTTTACCGGCACCACCTACTACAATGTTACCAATGCATATAACAGGAATTTTAAATATTTTTTTATGACTTAATACATTTCTTATTTTAGTTCCAAAACGAAATAAAAGAGAGAGAGGATATAATGTATTTGATAAGTAAGTATCTTTCTTTTTATACCAAAATTTTGGAGCTTTTAACATTTAATTTAGAACCAAATCTATCTCATTGAATAATCTTTCATTATCAAAAAACTTTTTATTAGAAAAGTCTATAGCTTTCTCTCTAAATTTTTGAATTTGATTGGTATTTATCATTAATTTATCTATTCTATTCCCTAAATCATTAACGTTATTTATTATTATGCATGCCTTTTCATTAGCCATTTCATCATAAATATTTTGCCAGTTATAAATTAAATTACCACTTATTAATGTACAGCCATATTTTGCAGGCTCAAGCGGATTATGCCCTCCTTTATTTACAAAGGAACCTCCTAAAATTACAATTTCACTCTTATTAAAGTATGAATCTAAATTTCCATAACTATCAACAATTGTAACATCCTTAATTGCATTTTTTTTATTACTTTCTAATACATAGCTAAGATTATATTTTTCAAGAATTTTAGATATTACATTTATTCTATTAAGGTGTCTTGGAGCAATGCATAATTTTAACTTTCTGCTTATAATAATATCTTTTAAGTTTTTAATAATTAATTCTTCTTCTGTTTCATGACTACTTGTAATCATTATATTGAATATTTTTTTATTATCTGAATTAATTAAATTTCTCTGTATATCTGATAACTTTAAGTTACCAATATAATGAGCATTTGTGGTGGCTAAAGCATTTATTCTTTTCAAATCATTTTTGCTTTGTGCAAATATTTTAAAAAAAACTTTTAATGTTTCAGAATAAAAACTTTTTAAATATTTCCATTTGTTAAATGATTTTGGGGAAATTCTAGCATTGATATATAGAGATTTTATTTTTTTATCTTTTATAATTTTTAGCATATTGGGCCAAATATCTGACTCAATCCATAGTACTATACTTGGTTTCCAATAATTAATAAATCTTATGCACCATATTGGGACATCAAAAGGTATGTACTGGTGTATTACTTTATGGTTGTAATGTTTTTCTATATACTCTGCTGAAGTTTTTGTCGTTGTAGTAACTAAAATTTGATAATCTTTGTGATATTTTTTTATTATAATATCACTTGATTTAAACTCCCCAATACTTGCTGCGTGTAACCAAATAATCTTTTTTGATATTGGTAATTTATAATTAGTTTTTCCTAGTCTTTCTTTGTATCTTTTTTTATCCTCTTTTTTTTTAATTATTCTTAAATTTAAATTTAACAAAATTATTGGAATAAAAATATAACTGAGAAATTTATATAATTTAAGCATTTAAATTTAATTTAGCTTTAGTAATACAATAGTTTATCTTTTCTTCTAAGATTATTTTATACTTTTCAATTTCTGTTTCTTTAGTTGATGATGGTATAATTATTGGTTCACCCCAAACAAAACTACATTTTGAAAAAGGGTAAGTTATAACAAATGAATCCCATGATTTTAACTTAAAATTTTTATTAGAAGCAAAACCTAGAGGAATTATAGGAACTTGTGAATGAATTGCTATCTTTATAATTCCTTCAGAAACCTTTTGATTTGGTCCTCTAGGTCCATCAGGAGTTATGCCAATATAATTATCTTTATTAAGTATTTTGAAAACTTGCCTAAGTGAAGGAGATTTATTTTTAGCCTCAATAGATATATTTTTCATATTGAAGTGCGATGCTATATATGCGCCAAATCTACCATCACTATGACTTGAAGCAAGCATGTTTAAAATTGCTTTACTTTTCCAAACATATCCAATCATCATTAATTGTCCATGCCAAAATGCTAATATAAAAGGTTTTTTTTCTTCCCACATTTTGTTTGAAAAATCTTTGTTTTCAATTGTTATATTTGATGTGATGCCTACGAAAAGAATATACAAATAGCCGAGAAAAGCTAAAAATTTTTGTGTTAAGGTAAATTTAAATATTTTTTTTTTAAAACTCATTTTCTAGCTTTTCTTTTAATTGAAGCTTTTTGTAAATTTCTGATTTATTGAATAAATCTTTATGAGAACCATAATTATCAACTTTGCCCTTATCCATTACATATATTATATCTGAATCCTCAATTGTGCTTAATCTGTGTGCTATAATTAAAATTGTTTTATTTTTCATTAAATTTTTTATTGTTTTATAAATTTCTTTTTCGGTAATATTGTCAAGAGATGAAGTTGCCTCATCCATTATCAGTATAGGCGCATCTTTGATCATTGCTCTTGCAATCGCTACTCGTTGTCTCTGTCCTCCTGATAACTTAACTCCACTCTCTCCAATAACTGTTTCTAATTTATTTTTTAAATTTTCTGAGAATTCTGAAATTCCTGCAAGCTTAGCAACGTTTTCAATTTCATCATAGGTTGCTTCTAATTTTCCATATTTAATATTATTAGCTATAGTATCATTAAATAAAATTGTTTCTTGTGTAACCATTGAAATATTATTTCTAAGATCACCTAATGAAATTTCTCTAATATTTTTAGAGTCAATAGTTATTTCGCCAGTATAACTATCAAAAAATCTTGATATTATGTTTACGATAGTAGATTTACCTGAGCCAGACAAACCAACAAGAGCCACTCTTTTATTTTTAGGAATCTTTAAATTAATATTTTTTAAGACCTTTTTTTCATCATACCCGAATGAAACGTCCTTTAAAATTATGTCTCCATCTAAAGTAAGATCATTTTTTATAGAGACCTTCTCCATTCTTTCTTCAGGTGTATCAAGGAGCTTAAAGATTCTTTCTGCTCCAGCTAAACCTTCTTGGACACTAATGTTCAGATTACCAAGCGCCTTTACCGGTTGGTATGCCAGAAGAAGACTAACTAGGAAACTCATAAATTGTCCTGTTGTCATTGTTTCGTTTAAAACAAATACACCACCAGCATATATTGAAAGAGCAATTGCTAAACTACCAATAAACTCCATCAGAGGACTTAATCGATTACTTATAAAGGCAGATCTTGTAAAATATTTTTGTATAAAACTTATGGTCTCAAATGCTCTATTCTTTTCAAAGTTTTCTTTTGTATAAGATTTAACTTGCTTAATTCCTTTAATACTTTCTGCAAGTACATTTGAAAATACAGCAATTTCACTTTGTATTGTATAGGTAATTTTTCTAATACTTTTACCAATTTTTCTTATAGGCCACAAAGCAAGTGGAAAAGCAAAAAAAGCAAAAAGTGTAAGAGTCCAACTTTGATAAAACATGTTTCCTAGTAGAAATATAATTACCAAAACATCTTTTATCACACCTGTAACTGATTTTACAATTGCAAGTCTTAGATAATAAGTGTCATTAATAAGTCTTGAAATCAGATTGCCAGACTTAGAGTCATTATAAAATTGCATATTTAAATACATTAGTTTTTCAAACATTTGTGTTTGTAATTTTGCTATTGTTGCATGCGCTACTTTACTCATTTGATAAGAGTGAGTATAGGTAGCCAAACCTTTAAGCAATGTTACTATTATAATTGCTATGGGTATTAAAAATAGCATTTCTTTATTCCCTTTAATTAGTACATCATCTAAAGCTGGCCTTACTAACCAAGCATGTAATCCTGTAGCAGCTGCTGAAATAATCATCATTATTAAAGCTAGAAATATCTTAAGTTTATGCTCTAAAAGATAGTTGACTATTATTCTCGATGTAACTGATTGTTTTTTTGAGGAGTTCATTAAAAAACTAATAAATATATAAATAACATAAAAGCAAATATATTATTCTGGCGAAAATAAAAATTTGAGCTTTCTGATGAGCTTATATCCCATTTTTGAATTGCTATATACGTACAAATTCCAATGATAGCTATAACAAATAAACTAATTAGAGAATTTGAGGAATTCCAGCCTAAATATCCAAAAATTAAAAGAACAATACAATAACAAATCAATACCAGCCATCTCCCATTGTTACCAAAAAGAACTGCGGTAGATTTAATATTATGTTTTATGTCGTCTTCCCTATCTTGATATGCATAGATTGTGTCATATCCTAATGTCCAAATTACGCACGCCACATACAGTAAAATAAATTGAGAAGTTATTGATTGGTTAAATTGTGTTGAGACTATTAAAGCCCCCCAACTAAATGTTATTCCTAAAAAAACTTGAGGCCAAAATGTTATTCTTTTCATAAATGGATAAAGAATGACAAATGGAGCACTCATTAATCCAAAAATAATTGAATATAAATTAAATTGTAAAAGTATAATTAAGCCTAGCAATAGAAAAATTAATAATAATAAAACTGCCTCAAATATACTAATTCTTTTTGATGCTATAGGTCTGAACTGAGTTCTTTGAACAGATTTATCTATATCCTTATCAACAATGTCATTTATTATACAGCCCGCACTTCTCATAAAAAAGGAACCTAATAAAAAAATTATTAACCAACTGATCAGCTCTTTTATTTCCAAATCTAAAAGTGATAAACCAAACCAGCATGGCCACATTAATAATAGGAACCCAATAGGTTTATTAAACCTAATTAATTCTAAATAATTAGTGAATTTTTTTAAAACTAAACTATCCAACATATATGAATAAAGTGTTATTATTTTAAACTATTGTTATGAAAATGTCTAAAACACGATTGTATATAGAAAAGAAATTATCATCAAATATAATGATTTATATTAAAAACAAGCAGCATCACTATTTAAAAAATGTTTTAAGAATCAAAATCCAGGATAATATTTTAATTTTTGATGGTTTAACAGGTGAATGGCTTTCTAAAGTTGTTTCAATTAATCGTGATAATATTGTACTTCAGGTAATAAAGAAAACTAGGGAGTTAAAATTAGAAACTGATATTTGGCTTATCTTTGCTCCGATAAAATTATTTCGTATGAATATAACGATCCAAAAAGCAACTGAACTGGGCATATCCAGATTTATACCTTGCATTACACAAAATACAAATCAGTCAAAAATAAATATTAGAAATTTAAAGATGAATATTACTGAAGCCGCTGAGCAATCCGAACGATTATCACTTCCTTTAATAGATGAGCCAATCAAAATAGATAAAATAATAGAAAATTTTCCAAAAGATAGATGCTTGATCTTTTGTAATGAAAGTCATGAAAACTTACCTATGATATATCAAGCTATATCAACGAAAGTTGATCAATACAATAAATGGGCAATTTTAATTGGTCCAGAAGGAGGTTTTTCAAAACAAGAGTCAGAAAATATACTATCTTTAAAATCAACCATACCAGTTTCACTTGGACAGAGAATTTTAAGATCAGATACAGCTACAACTGCAGCAATTTTTTCACTACAGTCATTAGTTGAAAATAACAAATAAGCGACATCCTGTCCTAGAAATTGAACATAAAATCCTTTGTATATTGCTGAATTATTTATTCATAAGTGTTATATGGTAATTACAAGATGCGCATTTTACCCTTACTATTAACAATATCATTTGGATCTACACTTTATGCAAAGGAACCCTATGACTGGCAGCTTGGATTCCAAGCTCCTTCAAGCGATGTTATGCGAAGTGTACTTAATCTTCATGATTTTGTTTTAATAATGATGACTGTTATAACTATCTTTGTACTTTTATTGATTATTTATGTTGTGATTAGATTCAGAAGAAAAGCAAATCCAAATCCGTCTAAAAGAAGTCACAACGCAATATTAGAAACTTTGTGGACTGGAATTCCTGTTGTTATCTTGATCGTTATGGCAATTCCATCATTTAAACTTGTTTATAAACAAGATGTAATTCCAGAAGCTGATATGACTATCAAAGTTATTGGACATCAATGGTATTGGGAATACCAGTACCCAGAACATGAGGACCTTTCTTTTGAGAGTTTTTTAATTCCTGATGATGAATTACAAGAAGGTGATGTTAGATTATTAACCGTTGATAATAATTTAGTACTTCCAGCTAACAAAAATATACACGTACTTGTTACCGCTGGTGATGTACTCCACAGTTTTGCTATGCCTTCACTTGGAGTAAAAAAAGATGCAGTTCCTGGCAGATTAAATGAAACTTGGTTTAATATCGACGAACCAGGCATATATAGAGGTCAGTGCTCTGAAATATGTGGCACTGGTCATGGTTATATGCCTATCGTAATCGAAGCACTTAATGAAACTGACTTCAACAAATGGATTACTGAACAAAAAAGCAAATTAGCTATGGCGAAAAATATAAATAATAACATAATTATTGAATAGGAGAAAGATGAGTTACGAAGCAACAGCAGATCATGACCACCACGACCACAAACCTGGTTTTATTAAGAGGTGGTTTTTTTCAACAAACCATAAAGACATAGGAACACTATATATTATATTTGCTATTCTAGCTGGACTAGTAGGAGGTTTTTTCTCTCTTCTTATGAGAGCTGAACTTGCAGCACCTGGTTTGGATGTGGTTGCAGATGGACAGGCATGGAATGTGATTATTACTGCTCATGGTCTATTAATGGTCTTCTTCGTTGTTATGCCAGCTTTAATAGGGGGTTTTGGTAATTGGTTTGTGCCATTGATGATTGGTGCGCCTGATATGGCTTTTCCAAGAATGAATAATTTCAGTTTCTGGATTTTAGTACCAGCTTTGATTCTTTTAGTAGTCTCTGCAACTATAGGTACGGGAGCAGGAACTGGGTGGACTATTTATCCTCCACTTTCTAATAAACTTGGTCATCCCGGACCATCCGTTGATATGGCAATTTTTGCCCTGCATTTAGCAGGAGCTTCATCAATTCTTGGAGCGGTTAATTTTATTACAACTATTCTGAATATGAGAACCCCTGGCATGACACTTCACAAAATGCCTCTGTTCGTTTGGGCAATGTTAATAACAGCCTTTTTGTTGCTACTCGCAGTACCTGTATTAGCTGGTGCAATAACAATGTTACTTACTGATAGAAACTTTGGAACAACCTTCTTTAATCCAGCTGGAGGTGGAGACCCTGTATTATTTCAACACTTGTTTTGGTTTTTTGGACATCCTGAAGTATATATTATGATACTTCCAGCGTTTGGAATTGTTAGCCAAGTTATATCAACATTTTCTAGAAAGCCAGTATTTGGTTACTTAGGAATGGTATATGCAATGATCGCTATAGGTTTCATTGGCTTTATTGTATGGGCCCACCATATGTTTACGGTTGGACTAAGTGCAGATCTAAGGGCATACTTTATGCTTGCAACAATTATTATTGCTGTACCTACAGGGATAAAAATATTTAGCTGGATCGCAACTATGTGGGGTGGATCACTTACATTTGAAACACCAATGCTTTTTGCAATCGGATTTGTATTTTTATTTACATTAGGAGGAGTAACTGGAGTTATTCTAGCAAATGCAGGTATTGATACAGTCATGCATGACACTTATTATGTTGTTGCACACTTCCATTATGTTTTAAGCATGGGTGCCATGTTTGGTATATTTGCTGGTATCTATTATTGGTTCGGAAAAATGTCTGGAAGAAAATACAATGAGTTCTTAGGTAAACTTCATTTTTGGCTTTTCTTTATAGGGGTAAATGTAACATTCTTTCCTCAGCATTTTTTAGGTCTCGCCGGAATGCCAAGAAGAATTCCTGATTATCCTGATGCGTATGCTGGTTGGAATCTTGTATCTACTTATGGATCGTATATTTCTTTTGCCGCTACACTTGTTTTTTTATTTGCTATTCTTTACGCACTTTTCTTTGGAAAAAAAGAACAAGCTAATCCTTGGGGTGAAGGTGCAGATACTCTAGAGTGGACATTATCTTCTCCTCCTCCATTTCACCAATTTGAGACTCTTCCCAAATTTAAAGAATAAAGAAGGTGTACAATAAATCTACATTAGAAAGATATAGTGACAATCTCTTTTTGCGAAAGCTTAAAGGGTATTATGAACTTATGAAACCTAGAGTAATGAGTTTAGTAATATTTACTGCTTTTGTTGGAATGTTTCTAGCACCAGGAAAAATAGAAAGTATTAATTATATTATTGTCATCATAGCAATTGCAATTGGAGCGGGCTCATCAGCAGCTATTAATATGTGGTTTGATGAAGATATTGATAAGACAATGGAGAGAACTAAGACTCGGCCTATTCCACTAGGTATTGTCTCCAAAAACGAAGCTCTTGTATTAGGAATTTTTACGGGAATCATATCCTTAATTTTAATGCAGTGGTTCTCTAATCCACTATCGACGAGTTTACTATTATTCACAATATTATTTTATATTTTTATTTATACCTTTTGGTTAAAACGCACCACTTCTCTAAACATTGTAATTGGAGGCGCAGCTGGCGCAATACCTCCTATCATAGGTTGGACAGCAGTCACTCCAGAAATCAGCTTTCTACCTATTAGTATGTTCTTAATTATATTCTTTTGGACACCACCACATTTTTGGGCATTGTCTGTATATAGATTTAATGATTATGAAAACGCTAAAGTACCCATGCTTCCTAATGTTAAAAGCATAGATAACACTAAACAACAAATTGTCTCTTACACATTAATTTTAATTATTACTAGTTATCTTCCTTATATCAGTGAGAGCGTTGGAATTATTTATTTAGGATTAGCAACTATACTAAATTTCTTTTTAATAACTGGCTCAATTAAATTAAAAAATAGTAAAGAAAAGAAATCATTACCTAATCCCGAAGGTCTAAAATTTTTTGCTATATCTATATTTTATTTATTTAGTTTATTTTCAGCTATGCTTATAGATCATCTCATTTAATTATGAAAAATAGAAGAAAAAAAAATATAATAACATTAATAATACTTCTTTGTATTGTTGCTTTTTTTTACCTGTGGACATTGTTTAAAGCAAACATTTTTGGGGTTTAATGACAAATAATAGAACAGCTCTGAGCTTATCATTAATAGTTTTAACTATGATTATTTTAGTAGGTTTCTCAGTTCCACTATATGATCTTTTTTGTCGTGTCACAGGATATGGAGGCAAAACAAATATTTCTGAATTTCAGTCTTCAACTATTCTTGAGAGAGATATAAGTTTGAAATTTAATGCTGATGTAAATGATAGTATAAACTGGTCTTTTAAAGCACCTGAGAATATTAAATTTAAGGTTGGAGAAAATATGCTAGTTAAATACAAAGCTCAAAATTTATCTAATACTCCAACAACAGGAACTGCGACATTTAATGTGCTACCAGAAAAAGTTGGACCTTATTTTATTAAAACTCAATGTTTTTGTTTTGAAAAACAGACTCTAAATCCTGGTGAAATCATAGACATGCCTGTGGTATTTTATGTAGACCCTGCTATAAGTCAAGATCCAACAATGAAAGATGTAGAAGAGATAACATTGTCATACACCTTTTTTAAATATATAGATTAATCCTATGGCTAACAAATCAATATCAACCGGTCAAAAACACCCATATCACTTAGTTGATCCTAGCCCTCTTCCTTTCTTATCATCAATAGCTGGCCTAGCAATGGCAGCTGGATTAGTTTTCTATATGCACTATGATACAAAATGGTTGTTAATATTAGGAACAATTGGCCTTCTTACTGTTATGTTTTTATGGTGGAGAGATGTAATTAAAGAGTCTACCTTTCAAAAAGTTCATACTCCTGTTGTAGAGTTAGGGTTACGTTATGGTATGGCCTTATTTATTGCATCAGAAGTTATGTTTTTTGTAGCATTTTTCTGGGCATTTTTTGACGCCAGTTTAACACCTAAACTTCCTATTGAAGAATTTTCTGAAACATTTGATTCCGATGGTGCGGTAGGTATTTGGCCACCTGAGGGTATTAAAACTTTTGATCCCTTAGATGTTCCTTTCTTAAATACATTAATATTACTTATGTCTGGAACAACCTGTACATGGGCACACCATGCAGTCAGAGAAGGTCATAAAGACCAAGCAATTCAAGCTTTGTGGATTACTGTTGGATTAGGAATATTCTTTTCTTTCATGCAAGGAGTTGAGTATTACGAAGCTGCTCATCACTATTTCAGTTTCACTGATGGAATTTATCCATCTGTATTTTACATGGCAACAGGTTTTCATGGATTTCATGTAATGGTAGGTACAATATTTCTGGCAGTATGTTTATATAGAATTTATAAAAATCATTTTACTCCAGATAGACATTTTGGTCTAGAAGCTGCTGCATGGTACTGGCATTTTGTTGATGTAGTATGGCTTTTTCTTTTTGTCTGTGTGTATGTTTGGGGAGCATAAATTAGTAAATTTCCTTTAAAATTTTCTTTATTTAGTTTTTTTTGTATAGCTCTAACATTATATTTAGGTAGCTGGCAGCTTGAGAGACTGGAATGGAAAAAAAATTTAATTCAAGAATTTAATGATTTGGTAAAAGAAAAACCCCTATCTTTATCAATGGGTAAGATGAAGTATAGAAATATGGATGAGTTCACAAAGATTATTACAAAAGGGACTGTTGACAGATCAAAAAAAATTTTTTTTCCTGCTAAAACATACAATGGAAAAAATGGTTTTTTTATTGCTAGTTTGTTGATTGATAACCATAATAATAAATACCTTATTGATGAAGGTTGGTTTGAATATAATAAATTAAATTATTTTAAAAATAATTCTGATGTTATTTCCTCAGAAATAATCGGGTATTTGAGATATCCAACTGAAAAAAAAATGTTTACTCCAAAAAATTCTCCAGAAACCAATGAGTGGTATTACTATGACTTAAAAGAAATTCAAAAATATTTTAAAACAGATATCAATCAAAAGTTTTTTATTAAAAATATTACTAGTTATAGTGAAGAATTTTTGTTACCTTCAACAGTAAAAAACAATTTTTCTAATAATCATTTACAATATGCTATTACCTGGTTTTTAATGAGTTTTTCGATTTTGGTTATTTTTATTATTTATTTAATTAGAAAGTACAAATGAGCGCCTATATAAAACTTAAAGAAATCTTTAAAGAGGCCTCTCTTTCATCAGATATTGCAGGAATTTTACATTGGGATATGTCTACAATGATGCCTCTTAACTCTAGAAACCAAAGAGCTGAGCAGCTCGCCTATCTATCCAAGTTAAGCCATGATAAAGTTTCTTCAAAACAAGTAAGAGATTTAATATTTGAAGCAAAAAATGAAGATTTAAATCAAAATGACTTACATAACCTAAGGGAAATTGAAAGAGAACATAAATTAACATCTTCAGTTCCATCTGATCTTGTCCAAAAAATTTCTAGAACTGCAGCAAAATGTGAAGGTGAGTGGCAGGAAGCAAGAAAAAATTCTAATTTTAATTTAATAAAAAATAATTTGAATGAATTAATTAATCTTACCAAAGAGGAAGCAAATATATTAGGAAATGAATTTAATTTATCACCCTATGAAGCGCTAGTTAATAAATTTGAACCAGGATCGAATACACAATTAATCGCAAATGTATTTGATGATCTTCAACAATTTTTAACACCTTTAATAGATACTATAATCGAAAAACAAAAGTCTCAAAAAATCTTACCTATTCCAAATAAAATCAGCAAAACACAACAGAAAGAGCTAGCTGAACACATTATGAAAATAATAGGCTTTGATTTTAAAAGAGGAAGACTTGATAAAAGTGTGCATCCATTTTGTGGAGGCTCTACAAATGATGTAAGAATTACAACAAGATATAATGAAGAAAATCCATTTTCGTCTCTTGATGGAGTTATGCATGAAACAGGGCACGCCTTATATGAATTAAATCTTCCAAAAAAATGGAATCATCAACCTGTAGGCAAATCAAGAGGAATGGCAATGCATGAAAGCCAATCTCTTTTGATTGAAATGCAAATAACAAGATCACTAGCTTTTAAAAAATTTTTATCAAAGCTATTAAAAGATAAATTCAATATTATGGATAAATCTTTTGATGAAGATAATTTATACTTACTGGGAACAAGAGTTAAAAAATCTTTTATTCGTGTTGAATCTGACGAAGTCACATACCCTTTGCATATTATTTTACGCTTTAATCTTGAGAGAAAAATATTTAATAATGAAATCGGCGTTAATGATATTCCTGATGCATGGAATACAGAATATAAAAGACTATTTGATAGAGAAGTTGAAAAAGATAATGATGGAAGCTTACAAGATGTACATTGGTATGCAGGTTTATTCGGTTATTTCCCAACGTATTCACTTGGAGCTTTGACTGCTGCACAATTTGCAAGCCAATTAAGAATTGATTTACCAGAATTAGATTTAAATATTGAAAAAGGGAAATTCGATGATTTAATTAAATGGTTGAAAACAAATATTCATGAAAAAGCTAGCTTTTTTAGTACAAATGAAGTTTTAGAACAGGTTACAAACTCAAGTTTAAATGCTAAATATTTTAAAAATTATATAACTAATCGATATCTTTAAATGAAATATTTAAGCACAAGAGATAATTCTCTTAAAAAATCATTCAATGAAATTCTTTATCAAGGCCTTTCGAAAGATGGTGGGTTATATTTGCCAGTTGAATGGCCAAATATTGATATCCATAACTTGGAAAATAAATCATATGAAGATGTAGCATTAGAAATTATTTTTCCATTTGTTAAAGAAAATTTCTCTAAAGGTGAATTACAAAATATTTTAAATGAAAGTTATTCAACCTTTAGTCATGAAAAAAAAGCTCCAGTAAAAGAATTACAAACAAATAAGTATATTTTAGAGCTAATTTATGGTCCCACATATGCTTTCAAAGATTATGCATTACAGTTTTTAGGAAAATTATTTTCATATAGCTTAATTAAAAATCCAAAAAAAATAACTGTATTAGGCGCCACATCTGGAGACACTGGCTCAGCAGCTATTCATGCTTTTAAAACAAATCAAGATATTAATGTGTTTATATTACACCCACATGGCAAAGTTTCTCCAATGCAACAGAAACAAATGACAACAGTTAATGAAGAAAATATTTTTAATATAGCAATTGAGGGTAATTTTGATGATTGTCAAAAAATTGTAAAAACTTTATTTATTGATGATGAAATACAAAATAAAACTTCATTGACTGCAATAAATTCAATAAATTGGGCTAGATTAATAGCTCAGGTCGTATATTATTTTTGGAGTCACTTACAAATAAAAAATAAAGATATTAATTTCATAGTACCATCAGGAAATTTTGGAAATATATTTTCTGCTTATGTTGCAAAAAAAATGGGCTTACCCATTAATCGACTTCATGTTGCAACAAATAAAAATGATATTTTGAAATCGATTATAACACATGGTCAAATGAACAAAAAAATTGTATCGCAAACATTCAGTCCAAGTATGGATATACAAATTTCTAGTAATTTTGAAAGACAGATGTTTGAAAGTTTTGATAGAGATAGTAATCAAGTAAATAATGCTTTTAATGAATTTAATAAAACAGGAAGTTATCAATTTAGTTCAAGTGTAATTGATAATTTTAAAAAGATTTATGACGCTTCTAGTATTAATGATGATGAAACTTTAGACACAATTTCTAAAATATTTAAAAAGTACAATTATATATCTGATCCTCATACTGCTACTGGCTTTAAACTACTTATGGATAAAAATGATGACGAGACTTGGGTCTCACTGGCATGTGCTCATCCTGCTAAATTTAATACAGCTGTTGAAAAAGCTATTGGTAAAGCAACAGATATACCAATAGAATTAAGCAATCTCTTTGATAAAAAAGAAAACATGACTATATTACCTAATAATATTCAAGAAGTGAAAAATTACTTATTACAAAATATTTGATATGCAAAAAATTACACAATTAGATAATGGATTAAGAATAGTTACTCAAAATATGCCTGGTCTCGAGACTGTTTCAATGGGGATTTGGAATTACGTTGGTGGAAGAGATGAGACTATGGAAGTTAATGGAGTAGCACATCTTCTAGAACATATGGCATTTAAGGGGACAAAAACTAAAAATGCTTTGCAAATTGCTGAAACCATTGAAAACGTTGGTGGTGACATTAACGCGTATACTTCTAAAGAAATTACCGCATATTATGTTAAATTATTAGCAAATGACTTACCGTATGGAATAGACATATTAACAGACATACTTCAAAACTCAACCTTTGCTGAAGAAGAACTTAATAGAGAAAGAGGTGTAATTATTCAGGAGATTGGCATGTATCTTGATACACCAGATGATATGATTTTTGATTATTGGCAAGAAAAAGCCTATCCAAACCAACCTATGGGTCGATCAATATTAGGTAAAACCGATATTATTAAAAATATTTCCAGAGAAGAAGTTAAATCTTTTATGATGAATCACTACAATCCAAAGAAGATGATAATTAGTGCTGCAGGTAAAATAAATCATGACGAGTTTGTTGACTCCATAAAAAAAGCTTGCACTAACCTACCATCAGGACATTCAAATTCTAGAGTTAAAGCTGATTATAAATCAGGAGAATACAGAGAAGACAAAAAGTTAGAACAAATCCATCTACTTCTAGGTTTTGAAGGTGTCGATTATCATCATGATGATTTCTACTCTTTACTTGTTTATTCATCTCTTTTAGGTGGTGGTATGTCATCACGATTATTTCAGGAAATACGTGAAAAAAGAGGTTTGGTGTATGGCATTTCCTCTTTTAGTTCGTCATATACAGACACAGGTGTATTTGGAATTTACTGTGGTACTGGTGAGACTCAAATTCAAGAGTTAATTCCAGTATTATGTGATGAATTAAATAATAGCCCTAATTCAATTACTGAAAAAGAAATTAATAGAGGCAAGGCACAGTTAAAAGCAAGTTTAATGATGGGTCGTGAAAGTGCTTTTAGGCGTTGTGAAAGTGCCGCTAGACAACTATTAGTTTTTAATCGCATTATTGAGCCGTCCGAAACTATTAAAAAAATTGATTTAGTTTCTAAAGAAACAGTTCAAAATATAGCTAAAAAAATAGTAACAGGCCCTATCACCATTTCTAGTATAGGACCATTATCCAAACTTGAAAATTTAGACAAAATACAAGCTCGAATAAATTAATATTAAAATTTTATTTTATCCTAATTTTTTCAGCAACAATGTGATCTTTAGCAAAGTTATTAATTGATAACTTCATTTCTAATTCAATATCATCACCTAAATTAATATCTCCACTTTTTAATTTTTCTATTATTAATGTTTCAATAACTCTTTGAGAAGATATACCAACTTTTTTCAAGAACTTTCTTATTTCTATATTTAAATTATCATGATCCATGTTTTTATTATAGATTATTTGATAAGATTCCTTCAATAATGTAATAAAAATATCAATGAATTCTTATTCTTTTAAAACTATTTTTGGTTGGATAACTGTTAAATCATTAGAGTCTAAACTTGTATCTGTTAAATTTGGCAAGACTAAAAATTTAGGAAATGATAAATATCTTATTCATATTTCTAAACAAATCAAATTGTATTCATTAGGTAAATTAAAAAAATTTAATATAGATTACAGCCTTTTAGGATCACCATTACAAATAAAAATATGGAACGAATTATCAAAAATAAAATACGGTCAAACAAAATCTTATGGTCAAATAGCAAAAAATATAAAAACCTCTCCTCGTTACGTGGGCAATGTTTGTGGACAAAATAATCTTTTACTAATTATTCCTTGTCACAGAGTTATCAAGAGTGATGGATCATTGGGTGGCTTTTCAGGTTTAGGTGGTATAAAACTTAAAAAAAAATTACTTAATCTAGAAGTCAATGTCTAAAAATATAATAATATTACAACATATACCCATAGAAACACCTGGTTATATACTTGACCTAATGGAAACAGATAAATTTAATATAACAACTATAGAATTAGATCAGGGAGAGAAAATTCCTGACAATCTATCTTCTTATGATGCTATGTTTTGTATGGGTGGCCCAATGGATACATGGATGGAAGAAACATATCCATGGTTAATAGAAGAAAAGAATAAGATTAAGGAATACGTTATTAATCTTAAAAAACCTTATTTAGGTTTTTGTCTTGGTTGTCAGCTGCTTGGAGAAGTTCTAGGAGGTCAAGTTGTTAAATCGAATCCACCAGAAATTGGAATATTGGAGATAAATATGACTAAGAATAAAAATTTTGATAAGTTATTTTCAGAATATCCTGAAAAAATAAAGGCTCTTCAGTGGCATAGTTATGAAGTAATAGAATTGGAAAAAAATAAAGATGTAAAAATTTTAGCTTCATCTCCTACTACTAAGTATCAAATTTTTAAATACATGGAACATGCATATGGGATCCAATTTCATATAGAAATTAAAGCAGATACAGTTAGTCAGTGGTCATGTGTACCAGAATATGAAAAAGCTTTAGAGGATAGTTTAGGTAAAGGTGCTTTAAAAATTTTCGATCAAAATGCAAAAATTAATATGAAATCAATGAATACTAGTGCAAAAATATTATATAAAAATTTCAAAAAAATAATTTAATTTAGATGACTAGAATTGTAAATCATGTTTAAATATTTTTAAATAAAAATGAAAAAAATTAGAGGCCCTGCTATATTTCTTGCTCAATTTGTTGGAGATGAAGATCCATTCAATTCATTAGATGGTATTTCCAAATGGGCTTCCAATTTAGGTTATAAAGGTGTGCAGATACCCTCATGGGATAAACGTCTGATTGATTTATCTAAAGCTGCTGAGAGTAAAAGCTATTGTGATGAAATAAAAGGCATTTTAAATGAAAATAAAATTGAGCTAACAGAATTATCAACTCATCTCCAAGGACAGTTAGTAGCAGTTCATCCTGCATATGATATTCCATTTGATGGATTTGCAGATGAGGGCGTTAGAGGCAATCCATCAAAAAGAAAAGATTGGGCAATAAATCAATTAATGATGGCTGCAAAAGCATCTAAAAATTTAGGGTTGACAGAGCATGCTACATTTTCTGGAGCACTAGCTTGGCCTTATATGTATCCATGGCCTCAACGACCATCAGGTTTAGTTGAAGAAGCATTTAATGAACTTGCAAATCGTTGGTTACCAATTCTAAACGCTTTTGATGAATCAGGGATAAATTTATGTTATGAAATTCATCCTGGTGAGGACCTGCATGATGGCATTTCATTTGAAATGTTTCTAGAAAAAGTAAAAAATCATCCGAGATGCAATATGCTTTATGATCCAAGTCATTTTGTACTTCAGCATTTAAATTATCTTGATCATATTGACATTTACCATGAAAAATTGAAAATGTTTCATGTTAAGGATGCTGAATTAAACCCAACAGGTAAGCAGGGAGTTTATGGAGGTTTTCAATCTTGGATAGATAGAGCTGGAAGATTTAGATCCCTAGGAGATGGTCAGGTAGATTTTAAGTCAATTTTTTCTAAGTTGTCTCAGTACAATTTCAATGGATGGGCGGTACTTGAATGGGAATGTTGTATTAAAAGTCCTCAACAGGGAGCAGAAGAAGGCGCAAAATTTATTAGTGATCACATAATTGATGTTACTGAAAAAGCTTTTGATGACTTTGCAGGCTCCGGTATGGATCAAGACACAAATAAGAAACTTCTAGGCATATAAAATTTTAAATGAATAAAAAACTTAAACTTGGAATGATTGGTGGTGGAAATGGAGCTTTCATAGGTGCTGTTCATCGACTATGTGCGAGGATGGATAACAAATACGAATTTGTTGCTGGATGTTTATCTTCAACTCCAGAAAAGGCTGCAAAATCAGCTGAAGAAATTGGCTTAGATCCATCAAGAAGCTATCCTGATTTTAAGACAATGGCAGAAAAAGAATCGCTTAGAGAAGATGGAATAGATGTTGTTTCAATTGTAACTCCCAATCATATGCATGCAGAACCTGCAATTGAATTTTTAAAAAAAAATATACATGTTATTTGTGATAAACCGATGACTTCAACAATGGAGGATGCTCATAAATTATTTGAAACAGTTTCTCAATCTAAAGCACACTTTTTTCTAACGCATAATTATTCCGGCTATCCAGTTGTAAGAGAAATGCGTTCATTAATTAAAATTGGTGAACTTGGTAAAATAAGAACAGTTAAAGGTTCATATCTTCAAGGATGGTTGGGCTCGAAAGAAGAAGAAACAGGTGAAAATAAACAAGCAGAGTGGAGAACAGATCCAAAAAGGAGTGGTGTTGCTGGTGCTGTCGGAGATATTGGGAGTCATACAATGCATTTAATTGAATTTATTACTGGAGAAAAATTAATCTCTGTAGCTGCTGATCTAACAACATTTGTTGATGGAAGAAAACTTGAGGATGATGCCTCAATTATGATTAGGATGTCAAATAAGGTAAAAGGTAATTTGTCAATCTCTCAAGTTGCAACTGGTGAAGAAAATAATTTTAGATTATCAATATATGGAGACAAAGGGGCACTTCATTGGTCACAAGAGAATCCAAATTATGCTACGTTTAGTAAACTTGAAAAGCCAAACCAAATAATAACTAGAGGTGGATCAATAAAACAAGATGGATCATTTTCTCATGAAAGAGTACCAGCTGGCCATCCAGAAGGATATCTTGAAGCTTTTGCACAAATTTATTCAGATGCTGCAGATGTCATACAAAATAAAGAAAATAAAACCGACTTAATTAAAATTCTACCAAATGTTAATGATGGACTTCACATTATGAAATTCATTAAGGCTACTGTAGATTCGAATAATAATAACTCTGCATGGACAGATTTATCAACAATCAAATAGATATAATTTCCTATAAAACTTAGATATATTGGCATATGCATTTTTTGCATACTTATTTTTACATTTTGAAACTTAATAAATTAAAGAATTAAATTATATACATCATTACGTTCATCACTCTTAGGAGTGACGGAAGTAGACGAAAGTCGAAGGAACGCATGCTAAGTTATTAAATCGTTCAATCTGAATTTATTCAGATCGGAAGTAGGTAATACCGAAGGAACGCGGATCTTATATATTAATTTCCATAGCGACGCATGAATAGTAACACACTGCTCACGGTGAGCTGTGTTTTGTGAAATTTATAATGGAGGATTAATGTTAAAAAAATCTCTTTATTTAATTGGAATAGTATCTTGTTTTTTACTATTTAGCTCTCATGCTAGAGCAGAAGTAGATGCTGAAGTAGCATATATTTTAAATACATTTTCATTTTTAGTTTGTGGTTTCCTAGTGATGTGGATGGCTGCAGGTTTCTTATTTTTAGAGTCAGGTCTTGTTACTACTAGAAGTGTTTCAACTATTGCTGCTAAAAATATTGGCAAGTTTGCAATAGTTTCTATTGTTTTTTATTTATTTGGATACAATTTAGGTTACGGAGTAGAAGAAGGCGGTATTTTAGGTTTTCCTTCATTGTGGACTGATAATACATCTATAGAAACAGGATATTCAGATGCCTCAGATTGGTTTTTTCAGGCCTTATTTGTATGTGCAACAGTATCAATTGTATCTGGTGCAGTTGCTGAAAGAATTAAAATTTGGCCTTTTTTTGTTTTTGCTGCAATATTAGGTGGTTTTATATATCCTATACAGATGGGATGGGAGTGGGGAGGTGGTTGGCTTGATGCTCTAGGCTTTTCTGATTTTGCTGGATCTACATTAGTTCATGCATGTGGTGGATCTGCAGCTTTAGCAGGTGTTATCTTACTTGGGCCAAGGTTAGGTAGATTTACAGAATCAGGTGAGCCAGCAAATATGGCTCCATTTGCACCTTCTTCAATTCCATTAGTTACTCTAGGCACTTTCATTTTATGGATGGGTTGGTATGGTTTTAATGGTGGATCGCAACTAGCATTGGGCTCCTATGAAGATGCAACCGCAATGTCTCAAATTTTTATGAATACGCAGTTGGCTGCGTGTGGCGGTTGTATGGCAGGAGCAATTATAACAAGAGTAATAGGTGGTAAAACCGACATAGTAATGATGCTTAATGGTGCTTTAGCAGGATTAGTATCTATAACAGCAGAGCCTTTGATGCCAACACCTCTTTTAGCAATCTTTATTGGAGCAATTGGTGGAGTAATTATGTATTATGGTACTAAGCTTCTTAATTCATTAAAACTTGATGATGTTGTAGGAGCTATTCCAGTTCATATGTTTGCAGGAATTTGGGGAACAATGATAGTGCCTTTTACAAATCCTGAAGCATCATTTGGGATTCAGCTAATAGGTGTAATTTCAATTTGTTTATTTGTATTTATATTTTCTTACATAGTTATTTACATAATCAAATACACTATGGGACTTCGGATCAGTGAAGAAGCTGAGAAGCTTGGTACTGATAAAGCTGAAGTAGGAGTAATAGCCTACTCTATACGTGATTAATACAAAATTAGTGATTGCCTCTCAAACTCCTTATATCAATCACTAACATGGGGGATTTATTCCCCCATTTAATTACTTTTAATTTATTAATTCATAGATTAAAAAGATTTAAATATTTCAAATACAATGGAGAAATAAATGAAGACAGTTTTTATAATTTCTGGAAAAAAATACATACTTAAATATGAAAGAAAAATGCCTGAAAAAGAAGTTATTAAAATGAAGTCTTTCGTAACAGAAAAGGGTGAAAAATTAATTAAAACATCAAAATTTAAAATAAAAAAAATTGTTGAAAAGGATGATAAGAGAAATTTTGAGATAATTTTGTAATTAACAATTACCTGAAATATACGACAGCTTAGAGGCGTCAACACCTAGTAAATTATAAGCATCTTTCCATTTATTAGTAACGCTTTCTTCAAATATAAAACTATTGTCAGTTTCTAAAGTCATCCAACTATTAGATGCTAATTCTGTTTCTATCTGTCCAGGACCCCATCCAGCATAACCCAATGCTAATATACTATTTTTAGGACCATTACCTCTAGACAAATCTTCAAAAAACTCTGAGGTACTAGTTAAAGCAATACCTTTGGCTATATTTAAAGTTTCTTTTTGAACAACTTCATCAGAATGAAGAACAAAACCTCTGCCACTTTCGACTGGGCCCCCATACCTTATATATAATTTTTTATCTGTGATTGGTTTATCAATACCTAGTTGTTCTAGGAGATCTGGATATAAGTCATAATCTATTTTCTTATTTATTATTATACCCATTGCTCCGTCCTTAGAATGGGCACACATATAAATCACTGTTTTTTCAAACCTCTCATCTTCTAAAGAGGGCATTGAAATTAAGAACTGTCCTGTTAAATTCATATAATATATATATTTTAATAATTAATTATATTTCAATATTGTATTAATTTTTTCTTATGGACAAGATAATAAAAACTATAAAATATCTAATAATTTCAATAATTTTTAGTTCTGTGTCAATATATAGCAACACTATTTATGCTTTATCTAGTGAGTGGGTAGTTAACGATAAATCAAAAGTAAGATTAGTTTCATCAAAGACAAATTCTGATTTTGCAGACTCAATTTTAATTGGTTTAGAATATCAATTAGAACCAGGGTGGAAAACATATTGGAAATCTCCAGGAGGAGGAGGTTTTCCTCAAGAAATTGTTTGGAATAAATCAGAAAATATTAAAAAATTTGAAATTGATTGGCCTACGCCAAAAAAATTTAAGATACTCGGATTGTCCTCATTAGGATATGAAGATAGTGTAATTTTTCCCATAGAATTAAAATTAATTGATATTAATAAAACAACATTAATTAAATTAAATACTAATTATTTAGTTTGTAAAAATATTTGTATACCTGGAAATGCAAATTTGACTCTTGAAGTTCCACCAGGAATTGGAAAATACACTAACTTTTTATATGAAATAGAAAAAACAAAATCTTCATTACCGTTTACTGACTTAGAATTGAGTCCAATTAATAAAATAGATGTTACCGCAATTAATAATACAAAAAGTATAGAAATATATATCAATGCAGACTCTAAAAAGTCTTTCATAAATCCAGATATTTTTATTCATACTCCTTATGGTTTGCCAGTATCAGAACCAATAAATGAATTTTCTTTAAATTTAAAAAAAATAAGCTCAAAGTTCAATTTCAACACAAAACTTTTTAATGAAAAAATTTTTCCTATAGAAATTTTAATAAATGATAAAAATCATAATTATAAATTTATTAAAAATGTAAAAATAAATGACTCAGTATCAAAAGTAATAATAAAAGATCCAATATTATATATATTAATAATTTCTGTATTAGGTGGATTAATATTAAATTTGATGCCTTGTGTTTTTCCAGTTTTATCAATCAAACTAATGTCTGTTATGAATAATAAATCTGAAAAAATTAGATTAAGTTTTATCTATACATCCATTGGAATTATATTTTCATTTTTACTGCTAGCAATTTTTTTTCTTACCTTAAAACAACTAAATTTTTCTGTTGCTTGGGGCATGCAATTCCAGGAACCATATTTTTTAATATTTATTTTATTAGTACTATCAATATTTTCTCTAAATACCCTTGGATTATTTCAAATTGATCTGCCACTTTCAATTAGATCTTCAAATATTTTTAATGAAAGAAATAGTTTTTTTGCTAAAAATTTTTTTAATGGTTTCTTTGCTACACTATTAGCTACACCTTGCTCAGCTCCTTTTATTGGAACTGCTATTACAGCTGCATTTACACAAAGTTCTTTAACACTTTTTCTGATTTTTATTTCAATGGGGTTGGGTATGAGTATGCCGTATTTAATTGTAGTACTTTTTCCTAAGTTAGTGTTTTTATTACCTAGATCAGGAAAGTGGACAATTTATACTAAATACTTTTTATCTATTCTTTTAATTGGAACAATAATTTGGATTTTTAATATACTTTTAAATTTTTATAATTTTTATTTTGTTTTAATTTTTATACTCATTGTAGTTTTATTTATTATTTCTATAAGAATAAATTTACTCAAATATACAATATCAATTTTATCGTTAATTATTATGTTTTTAATTCCTTCTTTTGATTTAATAAAAGTAAATAATACAAATGATGATAATGGTAATTGGTTAAATTTTTTAGAAACGGATATCACAGAGCTCATTGAAAACGACAAATTAGTTTTTATTGACATAACTGCAGATTGGTGTGCTACTTGTCAATTCAATAAAATCAATGTTTTGCAAACAAAAATAATAAAAGAAGCATTTGATAAAAATGAAATTATATTAGTAAGGGCAGATTGGACAAAACCTAGTAAAGAGATTGATAATTACTTAAAAAAATATAACAAATTTGGAATTCCTTTCAATGCCTTTTTTTCCTCAAAATATCGAAATGGATTAATATTATCTGAAATATTATCTAAAAAACAAATATTAAATTCAATTGATAAAATCAAATGACAAAAAATATACCTAACATTAAAGTTCCAATAATTAAAAATGGAATTACTTATATCTCTTCACTAAAAGAAGAGTTTAAAAATAAAAATATTGTTTTTTTTGGTGTACCAGGTGCTTTTACGCCTACTTGCTCTGAGAAACATTTACCCGATTATATTAAATCCATAAATTTATTTGAAAAAAAGGGTATTTTTAATATTTATTGTTTATCTGTAAATGATGAACATGTGATGAAAGCATGGTTGCTAAGTCACTCAAATTCAGAAAAAATAATAGGTATAGCAGATGGAAATGCTGAAATTACAAAATATTTTGAATTATTATCAGATAAAACAAAAAATTTTATGGGTTTTAGATCTTCTAGATTTGCTATGATTATTAATAATAATATTATTAAAAATATTTTTGTTGAAAAACCAGGTGAATATAAAGTAAGCTCCCCATTAAGTATCTTAGAGGAATTAAATGAATAAAATTAACTTAAATAATAAAGTAGCAGTTGTAACAGGTGGAGTTCAGGGATTTGGTTTAGCTATAACAAAAAGATTTATAGAATCTGGTTGTAAAGTTATCATCTGGGATCAAGATGAAAAGTTACTAAATGAATTGAATTTAGATAACATAATTAAAATAAAAGTAGATGTTACAAATTTTGATAATGTGCAAGAAGCATTTTCTAAATCAATAGATCAAACTGGTAGAATTGACATTTTAATTAATAATGCAGGTATTGCTGGACCAAGTTACAAGTCTTGGGAATATCCTAATAGAGATTGGCAAAAAGTAATGAATGTGGATGTCGATAGTGTCTTTTATTGTTGTAAAACTATTGTTCCACACATGATAAAAAATAATTATGGCAGGATAGTTAATATATCTTCAATTGCTGGTAAAGAAGGTAATCCAAACGCTATGCCTTACAGTGCTGCAAAAGCTGCTGTGATTGCTCTCACAAAATCACTAGGCAAAGAACTAGCTGATAAAAATATTGCAGTCAATTGTGTTACTCCAGCTGCGGCCAAAACACGAATATTTGATCAAATTAGTCAAGAACACATAGACTACATGCTATCCAAAATTCCAAGAAATAGGTTTATACTTGTAGATGAGCTTGCTTCTCTAGTATCATGGATGTCTTCAGAGGAAAATTCATTTACAACTGGAGCAGTATTTGATCTTAGTGGAGGAAGAGCTACTTATTAGTGATAATATGAGTAAGAAAAATAAGCTTAGATCATCAAATTGGTATAATTCTCAAACTCATAGAAGAGACACGTTTGTTCATCGTGGGTGGATGAGAAATCAAGGACATCCAAGTCACTTGTTTGATGGTAGACCAGTAATAGGGATTTGTAACACTTGGTCAGAATTAACACCATGCAATGGACACTTTAGAGAAATATCTGAGTCAGTAAAAAAAGGTGTTTATGAAGCAGGAGGTTTTCCATTAGAGTTTCCAGTTTTTTCAGCAAGTGAATCAAATTTAAGACCAACTGCAATGTTATTTAGAAACCTAGCAAGTATGGATGTTGAAGAAGCAATCAGAGGTAATCCAATTGATGGAGTAGTTCTTTTAATGGGTTGTGATAAAACTACTCCTTCGTTATTAATGGGAGCAGGAAGTGTTGATCTTCCAACTATTGGTATATCAGGAGGTCCGATGCTTAATGGTCAGCATAGAGGAGAAACTATTGGTTCTGGAACAGGAGTATGGGAGCTAGACGCGGATTTAAATGCAGGATTAATAACAGAAGAAGATTTTGTAGAGGCAGAAATTTCTATGAGTCGGTCCAAAGGAAATTGTATGACTATGGGAACTGCATCTACAATGGGCAGTATGGTTGAGGCTTTAGGTATGTCATTACCTGGAAATGCAGCAATACCTGCTGTTGACGCTAGAAGATATTCGTTAGCCCATATGTCAGGAAGAAGAATAGTTGAAATGGTAAAAGAAAATCTAATAATGTCTAAAATTATTTCAAAAAAATCTTTCGAAAATGCAATTAAAGTAAATGGCGCAATAGGTGGATCAACAAATGCAGTTATTCATCTAGCTGCAGTTGCAGGAAGACTAGAAATTGATTTGGATCTTAGTGATTGGGAAGTATGTGGAAAGGATATTCCAACTATAGTAAATTTACAACCCTCTGGAAAATATTTAATGGAAGACTTTTATTACGCAGGAGGCTTACCAGTAGTTATAAAGCGTCTTCTTGAACAAAATTTACTAAATGGAGATTGTGTTACTGTAAATGGAAAAACTATTTCTGAAAATAACATGAAAGCAAATTGTTGGAATAATGAAGTAATAAAAAAATTTGATGACCCTCTTATAAGGGATGGAGGCATAAAAATTTTAAGAGGAAATATTGCTCCTGATGGAGCAATTATCAAACCATCAGCTGCAACTCCTAAATTAATGAAACATAAAGGTAAAGCAGTTGTTTTTGAGTCAATAGAAGATCTCCACACTAAAATTGATGATCCTAATTTAGAAGTAGATGAAAACTCAATTCTTGTTTTAAAAAATTGTGGCCCTAGAGGATATCCCGGGATGGCTGAAGTTGGAAATATGAGACTACCTAAGAAACTTTTGAAAAAAGGTGTCAGAGATATGATTAGAATTTCTGATGCTAGGATGAGCGGTACTGCTTTTGGTACTGTTATTTTACATACATCACCAGAAGCTGCTATTAAAGGCCCATTAGCGGCTGTTCAAAATGGTGACTTTATAGAAGTAGATGTTAATAAAGGTTTAATGAATTTATTAGTTGATGAAAAAATAATATTAAAAAGATTAGAGTCATACAAGCCAATTCTTCCAGATATAAGTAGTGGATATCAAAAAATGTATATCGACCATGTTATGCAAGCTGATAAAGGAGCAGATTTAGATTTTTTAGTTGGTAAAAGAGGACATGAAGTTAAAAGGCATAGTCATTAAATATTTTTAGTCAAAAATTTTCCCAGGATTCATAATATTATTTGGATCAAGAGTTTTTTTTATTGATTTCATAACAGGAATATTATTTGCATGTTGTTTAATAAGATATTCTTTTTTATGAATTCCAACTCCATGTTCACCTGTGATTGTACCTTCAAGTTGGAGCGCTTTATCGATAAGTTTATCACAAAAATTTCTAATTAAATCATAATCTTCTTTTTTTTCTGGATCGTAAAGGATAGTTGTATGAAAATTTCCATCTCCAACATGACCTACCATAGGAGCTTTAAGCCCATACTTTTGTACCTCTACTTCAGCAAATTTAATACATTCAACTAGTCTTGAAATTGGAACACAAACATCTGTTGTATAAACTCTGGCATTATTCCTTTGTGATTTTACTGAATAATAAACATCATGTCTTGCTTTCCACAATTTATTTCTTGCTTCAGTTGTTTCTGCCCACTTAAATTTACTTCCTGAGTTATTATGAGAAAGATTTTCTACTACTTCTATATTCTCCTTATTAGAATTTTCACTACCATGAAATTCAAAGAAAAGAGTAGGTTTCGCTTCTAGATTTTCTAGGCCAGAATATTTTATACTTATATCCATTTGATCACTATTTAACATTTCTATTCTTGCTATAGGAATTCCATATTGGATTATTTCTTGTGCAGTTAATACAGCTTTTTCTAAACTTGGAAACTGGCAAACAGCACTCATGATACTTTCTGGTATAGGGGATAATCGTAAATGAATTTCAGTTATAATTC